>JANRIM010000136.1:0-10736 GCA_033764865.1 Hyphomonadaceae bacterium | reverse complement strand
CACCAGTGCGGCCTGCCCAAGAAGATGGCGCTCGAACTGTTCAAGCCCTTCATCTATTCGCGGCTCGACGCCAAGGGCCTTTCGGGCACCGTGAAGCAGTCGCGCCGCATGGTGGAGAAGGAGCGCCCGGAAGTCTGGGACGTGCTGGAAGAAGTGATCCGGGAACACCCCGTTCTGCTCAACCGCGCGCCCACGCTGCACCGCCTCGGCATCCAGGCGTTCGAGCCCAAGCTCATCGAAGGCAAGGCGATCCAGCTGCACCCGCTCGTCTGCGCGGCCTTCAACGCCGACTTCGACGGCGACCAGATGGCCGTGCACGTGCCGCTGTCGCTTGAGGCGCAGCTGGAGGCGCGCGTGCTCATGATGAGCACGAACAACATCCTCTCCCCCGCCAACGGCAAGCCGATCATCGTGCCGTCGCAGGATATCGTGCTCGGGCTCTACTACCTGTCGATCGTCAAGGAAGACGGCGTCGAGATCGACAAGAAGACGGGTCAGAAGAAGCTGCGCATGTTCTCGGACATGGGCGAGATCGAGCACGCGCTGGCGGCCAACATCGTGACGCTGCACACGCCGATCCGCGCGCGCTTCGAGATGGTGGACGAGAACAACAAGCCCAAGCGCGTGACGGTGGAGACCACGCCCGGGCGGATGAAACTCGCCGAACTGTTGCCGAAGCACCCGAAGGTCACGCCTGACCTGATCCAGACGCTCATGACCAAGAAGGAGGTGGGCAACCTGATCGACGCCGTCTACCGCCACTGCGGCCAGAAGGCGACGGTGATCTTCGCCGACCGCATCATGGCGCTCGGGTTCCGTGAGGCGTGCCGCGCCGGGATCTCCTTCGGCATGGGCGACATGATCGTCCCGAAGGCCAAGGAAGTGCTCGTGGAGGAGACCCGCACGCGGGTGTCGGAGTACGAGCAACAGTACGCCGACGGCCTCATCACCAAGGGCGAGAAGTACAACAAGGTCGTCGACGCCTGGTCGAAGTGCACCGACAAGGTGGCCGATGCCATGATGGAGGAGACCGCCCGTCCCGTGCATGCGCCCAACGCGCGCACCAACGAGCTGAACTCGATCTACATGATGGCGCACTCCGGCGCCCGTGGTTCGAAAAACCAGATGAAGCAGCTCGCCGGGATGCGCGGCCTCATGGCCAAGCCGTCCGGCGAGATCATCGAGACGCCGATCATCTCGAACTTCAAGGAGGGTCTGTCGGTCCTGGAGTACTTCAACTCCACCCACGGCGCCCGCAAGGGACTTGCGGACACCGCGCTCAAGACCGCGAACTCCGGGTACCTGACCCGCCGGCTCGTGGACGTGGCGCAGGACTGCATCATCACGGAAGAGGACTGCGGCACCGCCAACGGCATCGAGATGTTCTCGGTGATCGACGGATCGGAAGTCGTGGTGTCCCTCGGCGCCCGCGTCCTGGGGCGCACCGCCGCCACCGACATCGTGGAACCCGGCACTGGCGAGCTGATCGCGCCGGCGAACACCTTCCTCGACGAGGACATGGTGGCCGCCATCGAGAAGTCCGCGGTGCAGACCATCAAGGTCCGCTCGGTGCTGACCTGCGAGACGCGAACCGGCGTGTGCGGCGCCTGCTACGGGCGCGACCTTGCGCGCGGCACGCGGGTGAACATGGGCGAGGCCGTGGGCGTCATCGCGGCGCAGTCCATCGGCGAGCCGGGCACGCAGCTGACCATGCGCACGTTCCATATCGGCGGTGCGGCCCAGGTGGCCGAGCAGTCCGGCATGGAATCGGCCCACGACGGCACGCTGAAGCTCGTCAATCGCGCCACGATCAAGAACCCCAACGGCGACCTCATCGTGATGAGCCGCCAGATGCAGGCCGTCATCGTGGACGCCGAAGGCAAGGAGCGGCAATCGTTCAAGCTGCCGTTCGGGGCCAAGCTCAAGCTGGAGGACAACAAGCCGGTGAAGCGCGGCGACCGTCTCGCCGAATGGGATCCCTACTCCACGCCCATTCTCACCGAGACCGCCGGCACGGTGCGCTTCGAGGACGTGATCGACGGCATTTCTTCGCGCGACGAGTTCGACGAGGAGACGGGGATTTCGTCGAAGCACATCATCGACTGGCGCTCGACGGCGAAGGGCTCCGAGCTTCGCCCCGCGATCGTCCTCGTCGATGAGAAGGGCAATCCCGCCAAGCTCGCCAACAAGGCCGAGGCCCGGTACCTCTTGCCGGTCAACGCCATCCTCTCCGTCAGCGACGGCGATACGGTGCGCGCCGGCCAGGATCTCGCGCGCATCACCACCGGCGGCGCCAAGACGCGCGACATCACGGGCGGTCTGCCGCGCGTGGCGGAGCTGTTCGAGGCGCGGCGTCCGAAGGATCACGCGATCATCGCGGAGATCGACGGGGTGGTCAGCTTCGGCAAGGACTACAAGAACAAGCGCCGCCTCAAGATAACGCCGGACGGCGAGGACGCCGAGCCGCACGAGTACATGATCCCGAAGGGCAAGCACATCGCCGTCCAGGAAGGCGAGGCCGTGAAGAAGGGCGACTACCTGCTGGACGGCAACCCCGCCCCGCAGGACATCCTCTCCATCATGGGCGTCGAGGCGCTGGCGAACTACCTCGTGGAGGAGATTCAGAAGGTCTATCGCCTGCAGGGCGTGCCGATCAACGACAAGCACATCGAGGTGATCGTTCGCCAGATGCTGCAGAAGGTGGAGGTGATGGACGCCGGCGACACCGAGTTCCTCAAGGGCGAGGCCGTCGACAGCCTCGACCTAGAGGACGAGAACGCCCGCGTGCTGGAGCTGGGCCTGAAGCCCGCGACGGCGCAGCCGATGCTGCTCGGCATCACGAAGGCCTCGCTGCAGACCCGGTCCTTCATCTCGGCCGCGTCGTTCCAGGAGACCACGCGCGTCCTCACCGAGGCCGCCACGTACGGCAAGACCGACACCCTGGAAGGCCTCAAGGAGAACGTCATCGTCGGCCGGCTCATCCCGGCGGGGACCGGCAGCCAGCTGCGCCGCTACCAGAAGGTGGCCGCGGAGCGGGACGCCAAGCTGCTGGCCAGCGGCGAGGGCGTGCCGCGCCGCCAGATCGAGGAAAAGGCCACGGCCGCCGAGTAGGGCGCGCCGCACCCCTGAAAACAGAAGGCCCGGTCCGCGAGGACCGGGCCTTTTTCTTGTGCGCCGCCGCGCGGGGAGGCGGGTCAGTCGAAGATGTCGAAGATGTCGAAGCGCTTCTTGCGCCGGCCGTAGCTGTCGTAGCCGCCCCGCTCGCCGTATTCGCCGCGCTCTCCGTATTCCCCGCGCTCTCCGTAGCTGTCGCGGTAGCGGGGATCGGCGCGCGGATCGAGGCGGGGCTCAGGCGGGCGCGCGGCGGCCGCCAGCGGCGGCGCCTCGTCCTCGGCGCGGGCCATGCCGAGAAGCTTCTCCAGCTCGCCCCGGTCGAGCCAGACGCCGCGGCACTGCGTGCACACGTCGAACTCCACGCCCTGGCGTTGCACGGCTTGCATGGGGGCGTTGTCGTTCGGGCAGGTCAGCAGCGGCATCGGCGTCTCCAGTTGTCGCGCGGTTGATATGGTCACGCGAGTTCGCGGCGAAAGTGTGCTGACGGGAACGTGAGGCCCGGGGCTGCGGGCGCTAGGCGCACGCCACCCGCAAAAGCCTGCGCGGGCGGCGAGACCATGGCTGGGGTGCTAGGATTCGAACCTAGGAATGGCGGTACCAAAAACCGCTGCCTTACCGCTTGGCGACACCCCAACACGCCGGGCAAATCACGTCCCCCGGCGCGGGAGGCGACTGTTTAAGCGCGGGGGCGGCGGGATGCAACCGTGGCGACGCCGCAGCGTTCCGACGCGAAACAGCGCCCAAAAAAAGGCCGGCGCGCGCGTGGCGGCCGGCCCTTCCGTCCTCCTTGCGGGGAGGTCTACTTGGTCGGCGCGGGCGTCGCCTCCGGCGCGGCGGGCGCAGGCGCTGGCGCTGGGGTGACCGTGGCGCCGCCGTCCGGGGCGGGCGCCGCTGCGGGCGCGGCGGCCGGCGCTGCGGGCGCGGGCGCGGGCGTCGCCGACGGCGCGATGCGGGCGAGCGCTTCGGTGTTGCCCGTGACGATGTAGTACACGAGCCGGTTGCGCGAGCCGCCCGGCACGGTGGGGTCATCGAGGAACTCCTCGAAGTTCGGCCCTTCCGTCAGCCGCGTCGCGGCGATCAGCGCGTCGATCTTGTCGTACACGCCGGGGACGATGGTTTCTTCGCTGCCCGTGTAGGAGACCTTGATCGCCGTGCCGGAGGGCGTCTCGCCCGCTTTCACGCCGATCAGCACCGCAGGGCGCTGGCCGGTGTAGGGAATGCCGAAGTTGAAGCCGTAGGTGTCGCCCGTCCACGCCGTCTCCACGGAGATGGGGTTGGAGAGGGCGAGGTTGTTGCTGGCGAACACCGTCTTGAGGATGGCGGTGGCCTGACGGGCGCCGTCGGCGATCTGGCCCGGGCCCTTGGTGGTGGAGCCTTCCAGATAGAGGAAGGGGCGGGCCGGGAGGTTCACGACCTCATAGACGAGATCGGAGAAGTCGGCGGTGGGCGTCTTCTTGGCCTCGCCGTCCGCCCAGGTGGCGATGGCGGCCGCCACCGGCACGAGCTGTTCGCCGCTCATGCCCTGGGCGCGATCGACCGGGTTGAACCCGAGATCCTGCGAGACGGTGATCTTCACTTCCGTGGCGGCGGCGGACGGCGTCAGCGCGTACACCACCTTGCCGGGCTTGCCGCCCATGTCGATGGCCGCTTCGACCGTCTTGCGCAGGTCGAGCGCGGTGACGGTCTGCGTCAGGCCCTCGGCCACCTTCGCCTGCTCCGGCGCGGACGCCAGCAGGGCGAACACCGTCGCCACCGGGCGATCGATGGTGATGACCTGTTCCTTCTCCACCTTGCCAGGCAGGACGACATAGCTGCCGCCCACGCCCACCCCGGCCAGGGCGACTGCGCCGATGGCCAGATTTCTCAGAAGCGCCATGCTTCACTCCCCGTAGATCCCACAACGGGCGGGTTCTTAACAGATCGCCGCCGGAGCCGATAGGAAATCTCTGCGGTTGGGCGCGCCGCCCCATCCGGCTTCCCCCGTGGGCTTCCCGCGGCCGCCGCTGGACAGGCGTCGACCGGGGGGAAGCCTCGGGGGGATGGCGCGTGGCCGCGTCAGGCCGGCGGGTCGAAGGCGCCGGCTTCCGCCGACCCCACCGCCCGCAGGGCGAACGCGTAATCGAGCGCGATCTCCTTGAGGAAATCGAAGCGGCCGGATGCGCCGCCGTGGCCGGCCTCCATGTTGATCTTCATCAGCACCGGGCGGCCGCTGGTGGAGTGGGGGCGCAGCTTGGCAACGAACTTCGCCGGCTCCCAGTACGTCACGCGCGGATCGGACAGGCCGCCCGTAGCGAGGAACGCGGGATACGGCTTCTGGCTGATCTGGTCGTAGGGGCTGTAGCTCTGGATATAGTCGTAGGCGGCGGGGTCCTCGATGGGGTTGCCCCACTCCGGCCACTCCGGCGGCGTGAGCGGCAGCGAGGTGTCGCTCATGGTGTTGAGCACGTCCACGAACGGCACCGCCGCGATCACGCCGGCCCAGAGGTCGGGCCGCATGTTGGTCACCGCCCCCATGAGCATGCCGCCGGCGGAGCCGCCGTAGGCCACGATCTTGCCCTTCGTCCCGTAGCCGCGGGAGACGAGTTCCTCCGCGCAGGCGATGAAGTCGGTGAAGGTGTTCTTCTTCTTGTCCTTGCGGCCGTCGAGGAACCATTGCCAGCCCTTTTCGGAGCCGCCGCGGATATGCGCGGTCGCCCAGACCCAACCGCGGTCCACAAGCGACAACTGGCGGATCGAGAACGACGCCTCCATGGGAAGCCCGTAGGAGCCGTAGCCGTACAGCAGCAACGGCGCCGAACCGTCGAGCGGCGTGCCCGCCTTCATCAGCACCGTGATCGGCACCTCCGCGCCGTCGGGCGCCTTCGCCGAGAAGCGGCGCGTGACGTACTTCGACGGGTCGTGTCCGGAGGGGATTTCCTGCACCTTGCGCACCGTCTTGGTGCGCGTGGTCATGTCGTAGTCGACCCACGAACGCGGTGTCGTGGGCGAGTTGTAGACGTAGCGCATCACCGTGGTGTCCCACTCGTAGCCGCCGTCGAGGGCGAGCGCGTAGGCTTCCTCCGGGAACGACACGATGTGTTCTGCGCCGCTCTTTTCGCGCACGACGATGCGCGGCAGCGCGTTCACCCGCTCCAGCCGCACGAGATGGTCCTTGAACGCGCCGAGCCCGTCGATGAGCCGGCCGGGCTCATGGGGCAGCCAGTCCTTCCAGTGCCGCCGCTGCGTGGCGGTCACCGGCGTGATCATCACCTTGAAGTCCACCGCGCCGTCCGCGTTGGTGCGGATGTACCAGGCGCCGTCCCAGTGATCGATGTCGTAGCGCAGACCGGGCTCGCGCGCGGCGAACACGCGCGGCGCGGCGGTGGGGGTGCGGGCGGGGATGACCAGTTGCTCGCTCTGCTCCTGGTTGCCGGCGCCGATGATGATCCATTCCCGGCTGTTGGTGACGCCAAGGCCCAGAAAGAAGCCGTCGTCCTTTTCCTCGTAGATCATCACGTCGTCGGCGGCGCCGCCGCGCGCGGGACGGCGGTAGACCTTCTTCGGCCGGCCTTCCTCGTCGCGCCACAGCCAGAACAGCCACTGCGAATCCGGGGAAAAGACGAAGCTGCCGGTGCTGCTCTTGGGGCCGTCGGGCAGGGTCTGGCCGGTGGCCAGGTCCTTGAGCGCGATCGTGTAGTATTCGCTGCCCTGCTCATCCACGGCGTAGGCGTAGATCGCATGGTCCGGGGAGTGGACGGCGGCGCCCACGTCGAAGTGCGCCTTGCCGGCGGACAGCGCGGGCTCGTCCAGCAGCACGATCTCCCCGTCCTGCTTGCCGCGCGGGCGACGGTAGTGCTTGGGGTACTGCGCGCCGAGATCGAAGCGGGTGTAGTACTCCCAGGGTCCGTCGGCGTCGGGGACGGAGGAATCGTCCTCCTTGATGCGGCCCTTCATCTCGTCGAAGAGCTTCTGCTGCAGCGCCTCGGTGGGCGCCATCATGGCCTTCATGTAGGCGTTTTCGGCCTCGAGGTAGGCGCGGATGTCCGGCTTCAGCACGGTGGGATCACGCATCACCTGCTGCCAGTTCTCGTCCTTCAGCCAGGCGTAGTCGTCGGTCCGGGTGCGCCCGAGCTGGGTGAGCGTGACGGGAATCTTCTGGGCGACGGGGGGCTGGGGCATCGGGGCTCCGGACGGGGGCGGGGCGGCGGCCTGGTCGGCCCCACCGGTGGCGCAGGCGCCAAGGGCCAGAAGGACCGGGACGGCGGCGCCGGCCTGAAGGATGGTGCGACGGTTCATGGAGCGACCCCTGACGGCTGTCAAAACACGGTCACCGGTCGTTACACGACGGCCATTTATCGTCAATCGATAAGCGTCAGACGTCGGGCGCAAACTTCAGGGCCGCCCCGTTGATGCAGTAGCGCAGCCCCGTGGGGGCCGGGCCGTCCTCGAAAACGTGGCCCTGATGGCTCTCGCACACCGCGCAGTGGACCTCGGTCCGGGTGGCCCAGAGCTTCTTGTCGATCTTGGTCCCGATCACCTCGGGGCTGATGGGGCGCCAGTAGGAGGGCCAGCCTGTGCCGCTGTCGTACTTGTGCGCGCTGGACCACAGGGGCGTGTCGCAGCCGACGCAGAGGTAGGTCCCCGGACGCTTCTCGTCGTTGAAGTTGCCAGGCGTGAAGGCGCGCTCGGTGCCCTCGTGGCGCGCGACCCGGTAGGCTTCGGGGCTCAGCAGGGCGCGCCATTCGGCGTCGGTGCGGGTGATCTTGGCGGGCGACATCGGACCTCCTCGGGGATGGCACTGGTACGTCGGCGCCCGCCGTCAAGTTTCAACCGTAGAGGATCGAAATCGTCTCCGCGACGCAGGCCGGGCGATCCTCGCCCTCGATCTCGATGGTGCATTCGTTCTTCAGCTGCAGGCCGCCCGCCTTCGGCTCCGCCGACAGAAGCTTCTGGCGCAGGCGCACGCGCTTGCCCACGCGCACCATGTTTGTGAAGCGCACCTTGTCGGAGCCGTAGTTGATGCCGCGCGACACGCCGGTGACGCGCATCACCTGCGCGCCCAGGAACGGGATCAGCGACAGCGTCAGGTAGCCGTGCGCGATGGGCCCGCCCATCTCGCGGGTGGACCGCTCCACGTCCACGTGGATCCACTGGTGGTCGCCGGTGGCTTCGGCGAACTGGTTCACGCGCGCCTGGTCGACGGTGAGCCAGTCCGACACGCCGATTTCCTGGCCGACGAAGCTCTGCAGATCGGCGTAGGCGATTTCCTTCATGCGGTCCTCCTTGGGGTGTGGCGCCGGGGTATCGGGCGGGACGGGGCGTGTCGAGCGGCGCTCAGCGGTCGTAGGTGAACGTCCCGCACAGGGTGGTGTCGATGCCGGCGGGGCTGGGGGCGTCGATGCCGGAGAAGACGCCCATGGACACCGCGGTGACGGGCGTGTCGTAGGCGAGCGCCACCCAGGTGGGCGCTGCGGCGCCGCACAGCGGCTGGGGCGCGGCGTCGGCGGCCTTCGTCACGTTCACCACCCGGCGCAGCTCCATGGCGAGGCTGGTGGGCAGGGTCATGGTCTTGGCGAAGCTGTCGCCGTCCATCTTGGTCAGGGTGGTGACGTCCACGAGGCCGGCGGTCTCGGTCTCCAGCAGGAAGCCCTTCCCGAAGGAGAGCCGGGTGGGCTCCACGGTGAGGTCGCCGGTGACGCCCATGGCGGTGGTGGAGGTGGCGGCGAAGGCGCCGGTCAGCAGAGCCGTGGGCGCGGCGTCGGCCACGTCGGGCGGCGGCGGCGCGGGCGGCGCCTCGGGCGGGGCAGGTGTGCAGGCGGCGAGCGCGAGCGCTGCGGCGGCCAGGACGGAACGGATCATGCGCGAACCTCCCTCAAGACGGGGCCGCACTCTGGTCCAGCGCGACGGCCCTGTCATGGGGGCTGGGATCAGCCCGCCTGCGCGGCCTCCAGGCGGCGCACCTCCTCCAGGAGGCGGGCCTCGTTGGCGGTGCGCTTGCCGTCGGCGCGGGCGAGCGCTACGAGGCGGGTGACCTCATCGAGCGTGAGCACGGCGTCCTCGGCGGCGTGGGCGAGACGTTCGGCGTAGGCGGCCTCGAAGGCGTCCACCTCCCCGGGCTCGGCGATGCGGGCGCGCCAGCCGTCGAGGCCTCCGGCGAAGGCGCGCGCGAGGAACCCCACGGGCGCGGGCCGCACCGGCGCTTCAAGCCAGGCGCGCCGGGCCAGCCGGCTTTCCCGGCCGAGCAGGGCGGAGGGGCGCTGGCCCATCACGTGGTTCAGAATCGCCTTCACGAAGAGATCGCTCCAGGCGGGATCGTTGGGGCGGCCGTCGACGGCGGCGTCGAGATCGAACAGCCACTGCGCTTCCTCGGCGCCGATGTGGGCCGCGCCGTCCCCGGCCACGGCATGCAGGCAGGTGCGCACCCACGCGACGGCGCGGGCGTCGAGCGGGGCGTCGGCCACCGCCTTGAGCACGGCCGCGCGGGCCGCGGCGGCGAGTGCTGCGGGCGCGCTTTCGGCGCGGTCGAGCGCGGAGACCAGCAGCGGCGCCGCCAGCGCCCCGGCCAGCGGCGCGTGCATGATCAGCCAGCCGGCGCGGTCGTCGGTGATGTGGCGATCGGGGCCCAGCACGTGGTCGCCCACGGCTTCCACGAAGGCTTCGGCCCAGGCGGCGTCCTCGTTGGCGACCCGGCCCGCGATATCGAAGAGCGCGCCCGCTTCCGCCCGGTCCACGTCGCCGTCGGCGAACACGGCCCGGCGCAGGTCCAGCGTCTCGGCGTCGCTCACCCGCCTGTCGGCGGCCACGCGGTCAAGCAGCGCCTTGAAGATCGGGGCCGGCGAGGCGGCGGGCTGACTCATGGCGGGCTCCGGCGGAAAGCGACGCGAAAACGCCTAGCAGAGCGGGATTAGGGGCCGGTTAAGCGGGGTCGTCCGGCGTCCCGGCTTCGCTGCGCCGGCGCCGGCGCTCGGCGACGACGGTTTCGGTCAGCAGCCGCAATTCCGCCTCCGCCATGCACAGCTGGTGGAGCCGGAGGGCGAGGCGTTCGTGGCGCTCGGCGATCTTCAGCCACTGGTCGGCGCCGGCGCGGTCGCCGCGGCGGATGGCGCGGGCGGCGGCCTTGTGGGCGCGGGTGAAGGCTTGGGTGGCGGGGAACGGGGACAAGCGCATTTTCGGGGGCTCCTTGAGAGGGATGGCGGGCACGGGTCGGGCGCCGCGCGGGACGGGCGTCCCCGCGGCTGCGGTTCACGGCGGCCCTCTGCACAACGGAGGGCGGGGACGCGAGGCGCGGCCTCGCGGAGAGGCTCCCTTGCGGGAGCGGAGAATGCGAGATCGGCCTCGCGTCCACGCGATCGTTGGACGCCGGCTCCGGCAGGGCGGTTTTTCACACCCGAAGCGCGGAGCGCCGGCGGCGTGCGGGGCCGCGCTGTTGACACGGCGCCCCGGACACACCCCCGCGGCTTGCTCACGCCAGATGCCTTAGGCGTGGCCGCGGGCTCTGCGCTTCACGCGCAGCACGCTCGACCGCATCGCGCCCGCACCGGCCAACAG
The DNA here is from genome assembly GCA_033764865.1 of Hyphomonadaceae bacterium. GTDB lineage: Bacteria > Pseudomonadota > Alphaproteobacteria > Caulobacterales > Aquidulcibacteraceae > VFBF01. The sequence continues at coordinate 95 of JANRIM010000136.1, read as the reverse complement.
CAGTGCACGGCTGCCCTCCAGCGGACGCGACGGAGGGATGGTGCGCGAGGTTCTTCACCCCCCGGATTGTCGGGCGCGATTTTTGTTGGCGCGCG
>JANRIM010000134.1:0-27317 GCA_033764865.1 Hyphomonadaceae bacterium | reverse complement strand
GCGTTCGCGGCGCGACCGCAATCGTACTGGACGGCGGCCTTCGCGGAAGCGGAAGCCTGCGGCGCGCCTGTCGTCGGTCTGGCGGACCTGCCGGACGATCCGCACCTCATGGCGCGCGGCACGGTGCGCCGCACCGACGACGGCCTGCACGCCGCGCCCGCGCCGAGGCTTTCGGCGCATCCTGACCTCGTCTCGGCGATCCTCGCGCCCTGCGACGATCCCGTTGAGTCCGTTCTTCGGGACGCCGGATTCACGGGGGCCGAGATCGCCACGCTCGTCGAGACGGGCGTCGTTCGCTCGGCATAGCCTGGCATGGACACCCATCATGGCGCTTGACCATATTCTGCGGCCCATCCGGATCCACAAGCTGGAGGTGAAGAACCGCATCGCGCGCGCCGCCCATGGCACAAGCTATGGCCGCGGCGTGATTTCGGAGGATCTGATCGCCTACCACGAGGCGCGGGCGAAGAGCGGGGTCGGCCTCAGCATCCTGGAGGCCACCGCCGTGCATCCCTCGTCGGTGACGCACACCGTGTACGCGTGGGACGATTCCATCATCCCCGGCTTCGCGCAGCTCGCCCGCGCCATGCAAAAGCACGACATGCGCATGTTCGTCCAACTCTGGCACGGGGGACATCGCTGGGGGCCGGCCGGCGGCGGCGCGCCGTGGTCCGCGTCGAACGTGCCCTGTCCGCTTGGCGCCGTGAACACGCCGCAACCGATGACAGTCGACCAGATCGAAGAGGTCGTCGACGCCTTCGCAGCGAGCGCGCGCCGCGTCCAGGAAGGCGGTCTCGATGGTATCGAGCTGCATTTCGGGCATGGCTACCTCATCCACCAGTTCCTGTGCCCCCTCACGAACAAGCGTGACGACGCCTACGGTGGCGACCTCGACGGCCGCATGCGCTTCGGACGCGAAATACTTCATGCCGTCCGAAGGGCGGTGGGCCCCGATTTTCCGATCGGCGTTCGCCTGTCCGACTACAATACGCCCGGGGGTCTTTCGCCGGAGGAGGGCGGCGAGATCGTCGCACAGCTCTGCGCAGAAAACATCGTACACTACGTCAGCGCCTCCATGGGCAGCCCCTACTCCATCGCCAGCATGCTGGGCGCGATGGACCAGCCGGCCGGCTACATGCTGCCCTCGGCGTCACCGATCGCCGCGCGCGCCACCGTGCCCACGATGATCGCCGGGCGCTACCGGACGCTGGAGGAGGCAGACCAGGCGATCCGCGAGGGCTCCGCCGACATGGTGAGCCTGGTGCGCGCCATGATCGCGGACCCGGATCTCGTCGCCAAGACAGTCGCGGGACAGGCCGAGCGCGTTCGGCCCTGCATCGGCTGCAACCAGGGCTGCGTGGCGGGAATCCGGACGCCCCTGCAGCGCATGATCTGCACCGTCAATCCCGCCAACGGTTTTGAACGCACGCTCTCCGAAGACCTGATCGAAACCGCGCAGACGCCGCTCAAGTACGTCATCGTCGGCGGAGGGCCGGCCGGGATGGAAGCGGCCAGGGTCGCCGCCCTCGCGGGGCACACGGTCGTGTTGTTCGAGGCGCAACCCACGCTGGGCGGCGCGGTCACCATCGCACGGGAGGCGCCGAAGCTTCAGTCCATCGGGGACATCACCTTCTGGCTCGAACAGGAGATCTATGCGCTCGGGGTGGATGTCCGGCTGTCGAGCTATGTGGAGTCGGAAGAGGTTCTGGCGGAGAGCCCGGACGTCATCATCGTCGCCACCGGATCCCTGCCGAGGATGGACGGCCTTCAAGTCGCGCGGCCCGACGCGCCGCCGCCCGGCTTCGCCCAGGCCCACGTGCTGAGTTCCTTTGACGTCTTCTTCACCCCTGGCCCCCGGCTCGGCCGCAGCGCCGTGGTGTTCGACGACGTTGGACACTATGAAGCGATCGCCGTCGCCGAACATCTCCTCGCCAACGGCCTCAAGGTGACCTTCGCCACACGCCATTCCTCGTTCGCGCCGCAGATCGAGGCCGCCGTGAGGACGACCCCCGCTTTGCAGCGCTTGCGCAAGGGCGATTTCACGCTGCACGTGCAGGTGCGCCTCGCATCGATCGGGAAAGACACCTGCGAGCTGGCCTACCTCGACGGCGGAGGCGCCTGGTCAGTCCCCGCCGACACGGTGGTGTTCGTCGGGTTCAACGCCCCTCAGGTCGACCTGTACCATGCGCTGGGCGGTGGAAGCCGCCGGCGCACGCCTTACGCGCTGCACCTCGTGGGCGACGCCCAGGCGCCGCGCGATCTCCTCGTCGCCATCCGCGAGGGCCACATGGCCGCCCGCGGCCGTGGAGCTCAATGATGTTCAAGGACAAGATCGCCCTCGTGACCGGCGGCGCCACAGGGATCGGCGCCGCCACGTCGCGCCTGCTCGCTGCGCGTGGCGCGCATGTTGTGGTCGTCTCCGATCAACCGCTCGCTACGATCGAAGCCTTCTGTGACGAGCTACGCGCCACCGGCGCCTCTGCAACGGCGATCCCGTGCGATGTCCGCGACCGCGCGCAGATTGGCGCGGCCCTCGCCGCCGTCGAGCGGACGCACGGCGAACTGCACATGCTGGTGAACAGCGCCGGGGTCTTCCATCGCGGTCCCATCATGGAGATGTCGCCGGAGACCGTGGACCTTCTGTTCGGCGTGAACGCCGTTGGCGCGATCAGCATGGTCCAGGCGGCGCTTCCCCTGATGATCCGCACGGGAGACGGCGCCATCGTCAACATCAGCTCTGCCGCTGCGCAACTGGGGGTGGAGACCTGCGCTGTGTACGCAGCGACCAAGGCCGCCGTGACGCACTTTACGCGCACGCTCGCCCCCGAACTCCGGCGAACGGGCGTGCGCATCAATTGCGTCGGCCCCGGCTCCGTGCGCACCCCCATGCTCGGCTTCAAGTACGACACGTTGACCGACGCGCAACGCGACGCCATGGTCAAGCGCGAAGCGGCCTCCAACAGCCCCTACGGCAACGCCCTCATGGCGGCGGAGGACATCGCCGAGATCGTCCTGTTCCTGCTGTCCGACGCGGCGAAAAGCATCCACGGGGCCACCATCATCGCCGATCAGGGCATCACCGCCGCCATGCGTGCGCCGGGCGGTTGACCCCCTCACGCAGCCCGCGGCGTGAAGCGCACGCGCAGCCTCTTGTATCCAAAGAAGATGTAACTGGGGGCCATCTCCAGCGTCTCCTCCAGGATCGCCACATCGAAGCGCGCGAACGCCCGCTTCATGAACATCGAGATTTCCGTGCGCGCCAGAATGTGACCGACGCAGTGGTGCAACCCGGGGCCGAAGGCGAAGGATTCGCGGTTGTTGCGGTCAATGTCGGTCTCGAACGCATCGGGGAACACCTCGGGGTCGACGTTGGCCCCGGCGTGCATCATCCACAGGAGATCGCCCTTTCTGATATGTTGGCCGTGCCACTCGAAGTCCTCGGCGGCGAGGCGCGTCATGCACTTGACGGTGCCGGGATAACGCAGCAGTTCGGTCGCGAGCGCAAAGGCGCAGTCCGGATCGACGCGCAAGCGCGCCACGATGTCCGGCCGCCTCGCGATCTCGACGAGATGGACGCTCAGGGAATGGGCCGTCGTCTCCGCGCCGGCGACGATGATGGCGTGAAAGCAGGCCAGCAACTCATCGTGGCTGAGACGGTGCAATCCGTCCCGCGCGTGCACCAACGTCGAAATGAGATCGTCGCCGGGGTTGCGTTCCCTGTCCTTGATCAGAACCTCGAAAATCTCGTTCATCGAGCGGATCGAGCGGTCCAGCTGGAGCATGAGTTCGGGCGTGATGGCCGCAGATGCGCTCGCCGCCGTGAAGTCCGAAGCAAGCTTGAACAGCTGTGTCTGGAATTCGTCGGGAAGGCCGAGCAGACGCTGCATGATCATCGTCGGCAGGACGTTGCAGACCTCGGCGTGGAAATCGAACTCCCCTTTCGAGGCGCACGTGTCCAGGATGCGGTCGATCAAGCCGTCGATAAAGCCCTCAAGCTGCCGGACGACGCCCCGATCGAAGGCCTTGAGCATCAAGGTGCGGATCCGCATGTGCTCGGGACCGTCCATGCGGTTCACATTGAGCGTAAGGTACTTTCGGACGGTCTGCAGCTGCGCGCGGACATCCTCGGGCATGCTCCTGAACAGCTGCTCCACCCGCGCCGCCGACAGGCGCGGGTCGGCGAACGCCGCCTTGACGTCTGCGTGCCGCGTGATGATCCACCCCTTCTGGTTCTCGCTCCAGTACACGGGGGCCTCCCGCTGCAATCGCAGGAGCTCCGGCCACGGACGCGCAAGAAAAGCGGGATCGGCGAAATTGACGTCGCGCACGTCCGATCGCGCGGAGGCTCGATCAAGGGTCATGGCGTTTCCTCCTCGACGCTTCGGGCATGTGCGGCGGGGCCAGCCACCGCGGCGCGCGCTAAAGCGTACATCGTTTGGCAGGTCCGCGCGAGCGCCGGGACCGGGCGTACGCCCGGCGAACCGGCAGATCGCACGTTGCTGGCTATTAACTTACGTCGTATGATTACAAAGAACAACTCTATCCGCCGGTCGGCATGTCTCCCTCCCCCACCACCGAAGCTCACATCGCCGAGACGCTGAGGGTCGCTCTGCGCGGCCTCGCCATGGGCGTCGTCGTCCTGGCGGCGCGGGACGGCGCAGACCGCCACGCCATGACCGCCACCGCCGTGACGCCGCTTTCCTTCGCCCCGCCCGCCATGCTCGCCTGCGTCAACGAGACCGCGTCGATCCATCCGGCGCTCAAGCGCGGCGCCGAATTCAGCATCAACATCCTCTCCGTCGTCCACGAGCCGCTCGCACGGCTGTGCAGCAGCAGCGCGCAAAAGGGCGAGGCGCGCTTTGGGGACGAGCGCTGGCGCGCCGACGAGCGCGGCGTCCCGTTCCTTCACGACGCCGTCGCTGTCTTCTGCACCGTGGACGTCGCACACATGTACGGCACGCACGGCGTCTTCATCGGCCGTGTCCGGACGGTGCGCGGGCCTCACGTCGCGGAGCCGCTGCTTTACTATGGAGGGCGCTACGCCAGCCTGGGTCCGCAACCGGATCGGGCGGATCCGTGACGCGCCCTGTCGCCATCGTCACCGGGGCGGGCAGCGGCATCGGCGCCGCGATCGCGCGCCGCCTGGCCGAAGGCGGCAACCATGTCACCGTGACCGACATCGACCAGTCTGCGGCGACCGAGGTCGCCCACGCGATTCTTGCGCAGGGCGGCAGCGCGGACGCCGACGTTCTCGACGTCAGCGACGAACGGCAATGGCGCAACGTCGTCGTACGGACCGCGGCCGCGAACGGCTCCGTCGGGATCCTGATCGGCAACGCCGCCCTCACCGCTCCCGCGCTCATGGCGGCCGACCTCGGCGTTCTGGATCCGCCCCTGTCGCTCTGGGATGACGTCATGGACGTGAACCTGCGCGGCAACGCCCTTGGCGCACGCGCCGTCCTGCCCGGCATGATCGCCAACGGCGGGGGCGCAATCGTCTTCACATCGTCGATTTCCGCCATGCGGCCGGGTGCGGCCCGGACGGCGTACTCCGTGTCCAAGGCGGGGCTGGAGGGTCTCTCCCGCGCCATCGCCACGCGATACGGCCGGTCGGGCGTCCGCTGCAATTGCATCGCGCCGGGCTTTGTCGACACAGAGGCCCTCACCGGCGGCCACATCGCGGCGGATCGCCTGCGGGCGCTTGCGGACAGCAGCGCACTTGGACGGTTGGGGCGCGCGGACGAAATCGCAGCGGCGGCGGCATTCCTCACGTCCCCCGCGGCCTCATACATCACGGGCCAGACCCTTGTGGTCGATGGCGGCGTGAGCATGCACCTTCGGGTCTAGCGCGCAGCGGCCAGGCTTTTCGGGGGCCGGCTCCTCACTGGCCTCGAGGCTCGCGCGTGTCGGCGTGTCCCGTGGCGCCTAGGCCGGTGTGAACGTCACTGGAAGCGACTTCAGCGCGCGCGCTTCGCTGGGCGTGTACTCGGGCGAGAAGCCGGGGACGACGGCGTAGTCCTCCAGTCGCTGCAACACCGTGCGGAGGCACACATCCAGCATCACGCGCGCGAAGTGACGGCCTATGCAGACGTGCGCGCCGGAGCCGAAAGAGAGGTGCTCCCGGGCGTCGCGCTCGATCCGCACCGTATCGGGATCGGGAAACTTTTGCGGGTCGCGGTTGGCGGCGCCGTTCAGCGCGAGGACGACATCGCCCTCCGCAAGCGGGCACCTGTCCACCTCGGTCGGTTGCACGACAGTCCGGCGCAGCGCCTGGATAGGTGACGTGAAGCGGAGAAACTCCTCGATGGCGTCCGCCCAGGCCACCTCGCCTGAAACCAGCCGCCCCTTGTCGGCGGGATGAAGCGCCAGATGGTACAGCGCGCCACTCATGGCCGAACTGGTGGAGTCCAGCGCGCCGAAGAGGGTCAGCATCAAGACCTGATAGCATTGCTCGTCGGTCAGGCGCGCGCCGTCGAACTCCTCGTCGATCAGGCACTGGAGAAGGTCGTCCTGCCGCGGCATCGCACGGCGCTCGGCCGCCATCGCCGTGAGGAAGGCGCCCATCTCGCCATACCGTTGCAGCCAGCCCTCGTGGTCGAGCGTCCTGTTGTGCACCATCCAGAGCAGTTTGTCGGAGAGCATGCGCAGGTGCTGCGTCGGGATGCCCAGCACGGGCAGCATCGTCATGGCCAACAGCGGGCGCGTCAGCTCACCGACCAGATCCGCCTCCCCTTTTGCGATGAAGCTGTCGATGAGCGTATCGGCGATGCCTTGCACGCGCGGACGATCCGCATCGGCCGCCTCCCGCGTGAAGAACCGGTTGAGCACGCGCCGCCAGCGCGTATGCTGCGGCGGGTCGAGATCGACCGGCAACAGGCGGATGACCTGGTCCGGCAGGCCGCTCCCCTTCGTCGACGTGAAGAACCGGAAATCGGAGAAGACGCGCTTCACGCCGTCGTAGGTCGTGGGAAAGTAGAACCCTCCCAGCGCCTCCGAGCGCCCCATCGGACATTGCGCGCGCACATCGGCGAAGATCCGGTAGGGATCCTGCGCGACGTCTGGATCGTGATGGTTATAGGACGTCTTCGTGAACGGGGCATCGGCCATCGCGGGCTCCGGCGGGCTTATCTCTGGCTCTGTGGCGTGGCCACGTACAATCCATTCATGGCCTCTGTCACGGCGATCTGGCACGCGAGCCGGCTTTCCGCCGTCACGCCGATGGCGCAGTCGAGCATCGCCAGCTCATGGTCGCTCGCCGGGTTCGCGACGGATTCCCACGCGGGCGACAGAAAGACATGGCACGTGGCGCAGGCGCAGGCTCCGCCGCATTCCCCCTCGATCCCGGGCACGCCGTTGCGGACCGCCGCCGCCATCAGACTTTCGCCGATGGCGGCGTCCACATCGTGTCTGGCGCCGTCCGGGCGGACGAAGGATATGGTCACCATGCCCGCGCCCTTGTTCCTGTGCGGCTGAGCCGGCTTGCGACCATCATCCGCTCGGCCCGTCACATCCGGACGTTGAACGTCACGCCGACCGTGCGCGGCGGTGCGAGATACTGGATGTCGCCCAGCGCCTGTTCGGTCCTGTTGGCGAAGTAGTCCTCGTCGAAGGCGTTGCGCACCCACAGGGTCACGCCGAACTGCTGGTTCGACGACATCCACCCCGCCGACGCGTTCGCCACGGTGTATGCGGGGATCGTCAGACGGTTTCCGGCCGACACGAACACGTCGTCCCTATACGCCAGCGCCCCGTTCAGGCGGACCTCGCCAAACCCGGTCGGGATGAAGTAGTCCACCGCAAGGTTGCCGCTCACGGGCGGGGAATAGATCAGCTCGTTGCCGCTTGCGTTCCCGGATGTCTGTGGCCCCAGCAGGGGCGACGGCGGGGTGAAGGTCGCATTCGGGAAATCGGTGTACTCGCTGTCGATCAGGCCGAGGCCGGCCGAAATCTCCAGATTGCCCGTCGCCTGCCAGGTCAGGTCGATGTCGAGCCCCATCACCTCCGCGGCCGCCGCGTTCTGCGTGAGAACAGCGCCGCCGCCGGTGATGTTGTAAACCTGGATGTCCTTGTAGTCGTAGAAGAATGCCGCGGCGTTGATGCGCACGGTATCGTCGAAGGATTGGGTCTTCAGCCCCACTTCATAGGCGTCCAGGATCTCCGGGTCGTAGCCCGGCGTGCCGGCGTTGATCATGTTGAAGCCGCCGCTCTTGATGCCGCGGTTGTACGACACGTAGCCGAGAACGTCGGGCGTGAACTTGTGATCGAGCGACACCCGCCACGTCAGCTTGTTGAAGTCCTGGTCCTGCGGAATGTCGGGCACGAGAAGGACGCCGTCGCCGATGACGCTGCCCGTCGTGGACTGTTCTTCAGACGTATACCGGAGGCCCAGCGTGAGGCCGGTGCGATCGGACAGCGGGAGCGTCGTCTGGCCGTAGACGGACTGCGACTTCGTATTCTGGGACCCGAAGAGGTCAGTCGTCGTGAACGGAGCCGCCGCGATCCCCTGGATGCGCAAGGGATCATACGCGTAGTCCGCGTCGAAGTAGTAGGCGCCGAGAAGCCACTCGATGCGGGCGTCGGCCGGGGAAAGGAGCTGCAGCTCCTGCGAGACGGTTTCGGCGAACTGGCCGATGGTGGCCCGCACGAGCGGCAACGGCGTGGCGTCCTGGTCAAGCTGGAACGTGCCCTCGACGTGCCGGTATCCCGTGATGCTTACGAACCGCACGGCCTTGAAATCGTGATCGATGCGCAGCGACGCGCCGTACACTTCATTGTCGCCGGTGTTGCGGAAATCCGTCGTCGTGAGGCGCTCCCCCGGATAGGTGGTGACCCCGTCGACGCCGACGACGCCTTGCGCCAGCTGGTAATCGGCGCCGGAGGAGTCCAGCTGGCTGTAGTCGACGCCGAGCCGCACCTCCGTGGACTGCCCCGGCGTCCAAAGGACTTTCGAGCGCGCGGCGAACTCTTCCCGCTGGAGGATGTCCTCGTTCCTCGAGATGTCGCGGCCGTAGCCTTCCCCGTTCTCGTTGAAGATGACGGCGAGGTCGATCGCCAGATTGCTGGCGAGGCCGATGGAGCCGTACCCGGAAAACTCCGTCGTGCCATAGTCCCCAAAGCCCAGGCTCGCCTCCAGCGTGGGGTCGGCCGAGGGATCGCGGGTGACGATCTGGATCACGCCGCCCGTCGCGTTGCGGCCAAACAAGGTGCCTTGCGGGCCCTTGAGCACCTCGATGCGCTCGATGTTGTTGAAGCTGAAAATGTTGCCGGTGGGCGAGGCGATGTAGACGCCGTCCACGTACATGGCCACCGACGGCTCATCGTTGGGGTTCGACTGGTTCGACCCCACGCCGCGGAGAAACGGCGTGACCGAGACGCCATTTTCCGAAAGGGTCAGGTTCGGCACGGTCGACCCGATGGAGAGGGTGTCCGTCAGCCCGCGCGACGCCAGGTCGTCGGCGGTGACGACGCTTACCGCGATGGGAACGTCCTGGAGCGACTGGGTCACGCGCTGCGCCGTCACGACGACTTCGTCGAGCCCGCCCTGATCGTCGGCAGCCTGCGCGAAGCAGGGCGTCGCCAGGCAGGCGCCAATGACCATCTGCCCCAGGATGATTGATTTCAGTTTCATCGTTGTCCTCCCCTTGCCGGACTTTTCGCCGTCCAGCGGGCTGGTCAGTCGGGCCCCGTTGAGGGGACCGCGAACCTTCTCATGCTTCGTTAGCATACAGTGTTTGCTTTGAAAAGCCCGACTTTCGCCCCGGCGGTCGCCGCGCCTGGCCCAGCCGGCGGGCGCCGCCCCAAGACGAACGCCACAGGAGCCATAGTTTATTGGGAAAAAGCCGGGAATGCGCAGCATCCGGGTGCGAGTCCCGGCCTTGCTTCATTCGCCAAACATTGTTAGTTTCTCCATAAGCCGACGTTTCAGAACGGCCATCCGGGAAACGCCATGATCGACAGCGACACTGCTCTCAGCCGCATCAAGCGGGGTCGCTTTCTGATCGACGGGGCGTGGATCGAGCGCGATCACCGGCGCACGTTCGACATCGTCACCCCGTCCGACGAAACGGTGTTCGCATCCGTCCCGCTTGCGGAAATCGCCGATATCGACGCGGCCGTGCAGGCGGCGCGCCGCGCGTTCGATCACGGGCCATGGCCGCGCCTCAGCCACAGGGAGCGCGGCGCCTATCTTTCCGCCATCGCCGATCGCCTGGACTCCCAGAAGGAGCTGCTGGGGTCGCTGTGGACGCACGAGGTGGGCGGGCTCGCCGGACACAGCATCGCCATGGTGCAGGGCGCGGCGCAGATCTTCCGTGACTACGCCCGCCTCGCGGGGGAGTTCGCCTTCGTCGAACGGCACGCGCCGACGGCCGGGGGCGCCGTCGGCCTGCTGGTGCACGAGCCTGTCGGCGTCGTCGGGGCCATCATTCCCTGGAACGCGCCCGTCCTGATGCTGGCCACCAAACTGGCGCCGGCGCTGCTGGCGGGATGCACCGTCGTGGTCAAGTCATCGCCGGAGGCGCCGCTGGAAGCGGTTGTCCTGGGCGAGATCGTCGAGAGCCTCGGGATTCCGGCCGGCGTCGTCAACATCGTCATGGCGGATCGATCGGAATCGGAGGCGCTCGTGGTTCACGAGGGCGTCGACAAGATCAGCTTCACGGGATCGAGCGCCGTCGGGCAGCGGGTTGCGTCCCTGTGCGGCGCGCGCATGGCGCGTTCGACGCTGGAGCTCGGCGGCAAGTCGGCGGCGATCGTGCTTGACGATTCACCGCTCGAGACCGTGGTCAATGCCGTGGCGCCGCAGGTCAGCATGCTGTCGATGCAGTTTTGCTCGGCGCTCTCACGCGTGATCGTCCCGCGCCGTCGCCAGGACGCGCTTGTCGAAGCGCTCGCCGCCGCGCTCAACGATATCCGCATCGGCGACCCGCTGGATCCCGCCTCGCAGATGGGCCCGATGGCCATGCGTCGCCAGCTTGAGCGTGCGGAAGGCTACATCGCGGGCGCAACATCCGAGGGACTGACGCTGGCGTGCGGCGGCGGCCGGCCGCCAGGCCTCAATCGCGGATTCTATCTTCAGCCCACGCTGTTCGCCGACGTCCCCAACACCGCCCGGATCGCGCGCGAAGAGGTGTTCGGGCCGGTGGTGTGCGTCATCCCCGCCGACGACGAGGCGCAGGCGATCCAGTTCGCCAACGAGACCGAGTTCGGCCTCAACAATTCGATCTTCACCGCCGATATCGACCGGGCGATGCAGGTGGCGCGGCGGCTGCGATCGGGCACCGTGGGCCACAACGGCTTCCGCAGCGACTTCGGCATCGCGTTCGGCGGCTTCAAACGGTCCGGGATCGGACGGGAGGGCGGGCGGCTGGGCCTCTTGCCCTACCTCGAAGCCAAGACAGTCATCCTCGAAGAAGAGCCTTCATCCTTCTTCTGAGCCCGGGGCGCCGCATGACCATGTACTCCGCCGCCATTGTGGCAGCCGTTCTTCTCGTTTCGGCATGCTCTCAGCCGTCGAGCCGCGCATCGGCGGACGACTGGCCCCTCCACGGGCGCGATCATCACGAGCAGCGCTACAGCCCGCTTGACCAGATCAACCTCGAAACGGTGGACCGGCTGGGTCTCGCCTGGCTCCATGAATTCGAGAGCGACCGCGGCCAGCAATCGACCCCCATCGTTGAGGACGGCGTGCTGTACACGAGCACCAACTGGTCCGAGATCCACGCGTTCGAAGCCGCGACGGGCAAGCTGCTGTGGAGCTACGACCCGCAAACGCCGCGCGAGACGCTTGCCTCGGCCTGCTGTGACGCCGTCAATCGCGGCGTCGCCGTGCTGGGCCCGCGCGTCTTCGTGGCGACGCTCGACGGCCGCCTGATCGCAGTGGACAAGAAAAGCGGGAAGCTGTCGTGGTCCGTGGACACCATCGACCCCGCCAATCCGCGGATGCACTACACCATCACGGGCGCGCCGCGCGTGGTGAAGAACAAGATCGTCATCGGGAACGGCGGGGCCGAGTTCGGCGTGCGCGGCTACGTGACGGCCTACCACGCCGCCACAGGCAAACAGGCCTGGCGCTTCTACCTGACGCCGAACCCGAAGGGCGAGGCGGACGGCGTGGCCTCCGACCCCATCATGCGCGATCTCGCCGCTGCAACGTGGGGCGACGGGGACTGGAGGGAGAGCGGCGGCGGCGGCACCGCCTGGGACTCCATGACTTACGATCCGGAAGCCGATCTCCTCTACATCGGCGCGGGCAACGGAAGTCCGTTCGACTACAATCGCCGCTCCGGCGGCAAGGGCGACAACCTGTTCCTCTCGTCCATCGTCGCGGTCGATCCGGACGACGGGCGGTATGCGTGGCACTACCAGACCACGCCGACGGACGCCTGGGACTACACCGCCACGCAACACATGATCGCCGCGCGCCTCACGATCGGCGGCAAACCGCGCGACGTCCTCATGCAGGCCCCCAAGAACGGGTTCTTCTACGTCATCGACCGGCGCACCGGCGAACTGTTGTCCGCCGAGCCCTATTCTAAAGTGACCTGGGCCAAGGGCGTCGACATGACGACCGGGCGGCCCATCCTCGCCGCGGGCGCCCATTACACCGACGCGCCGGCGCTGCTGCATCCAGGACCGTTCGGGGCCCACTCCTGGCACCCGATGTCCTTCAGCCCGCGGACGGGGCTGGTCTACATTCCCGTGCAGATCACGAGCGGCGCCTACGAGGCGGCCCCGGCCTTCCGTCGCCGGCCCGTGGGCCAGAACGTCGCCATCGCGATGCCGGAGTTTCCCGAGGACCAGCTCGACGCCATCCGCGCGGCGACCACGGGCCAGCTCCTCGCCTGGGACCCCGTGGCCCAGAAGGCGCGATGGTCGACGCCACACGACTACTTCCTCAACGGCGGCACGCTGGCGACTGCGGGCGACCTCGTATTCCAGGGCGTCGCGGAGGGTGCGCTGATCGCGTACAACGCCGCCACCGGGGAGAAGGTGTGGTCCTACAACACGCACACGGGCGTGATCGCCCCACCCATCAGCTACCGTGTGGGCGCTGACCAGTACATCGCGGTGATGGTGGGATACGGCGGCGCCGGCGCGCTTGTGGGGCGGATCGTCCCCAACCGCCCGCGCCTGCCCGGGCGTCTCATGGTGTTCAAGCTGGGCGGTACGGCGACGGCGCCGCCGTACGACCCGGCCCTCCCCGCCCCCATCGACGTGCGCGGCATGACCTCGACCGGCGACATCGAAGCCGGCATGGCCGAATACAACCAGACCTGCGGCGTTTGCCACGGCGCCAACGCCTCTGTCGCCTACACGTATGACCTTCGCCGCTCTCCCGCCTTGGGAGACCCAGAGGCGTGGCGATCCATCGTGCTGGACGGCGTCCTTGCGCAGCAGGGCATGATCGGTTTCTCGGAAATCCTCTCACCCGCCGATGCGGAGAACATCCGCGCCTACGTGCTGCGTCAGGCGCGCAAGGCGCAGGCGCGAAAGGAACCTTGACCCGGCATGCCCGGCCCGATCCGCCGCATCGTGCTCGTGCACGGGGCCGCGCACGGCGCGTGGTGCTGGACGCGCGTGACGCCGCTGCTCCGTGCGCGGGGCTTTGACGTCGACGCCGTGGACCTTCCCGGGCTGGGCGCCGACCGGACGCCGCCGGAAGACTGCACGCTCGCAGCATGCGTCGGCGCGGTCGCGGCATGCGTGATGAACGGCGCGCCAGTCGTGTTGGTGGGTCACTCCATGGCCGGGCAGATCGTATCGCAGGTCGCCGAGGACTGCTGCGATCACGTGGCCCGTATCGTCTACGTCGCGGCGTTCGTTCCGGTTGACGGGGAAACCCTTGCGGACATGCAGGCGCGAGACTTGCCGAACTCGGCCTCCCGGGCGATCGCGCCCGGTCCCGACGCACGCACGGTCGTGCTGAACCCCGCCATCGCGCGGCATGTCTTCTACGGCCAATGCGCCGATGAGGAGGCTGCGTGGGCCATCGGTCAGCTGCGCCCTCAACCCACGGCCCTCATGGGCGCGCCTGTCACGCTGACGCCGGACCGCTTCGGTCGAGTTCCAAAGAGCTATGTGCTGTGCGAGCGGGACGAAGCGATCCCGCCGTCGTTCCAGGACTGGCTGTGCGCGCGCTGGGAAGGCGTTTCAGTCCGGCGCATGCCAACCGACCACTCCCCGTTTCTCAGCGATCCGGCGCAGCTCGCCGCCATCGTCGCGGCTGAAGCGGTCGCGGGCGCCTAGGCGGCGCCCAGCGTTCCGGAGAACCATTCGACAAAGGCCTTCGCCCGCGCGCTCGGCATCCGCCCCGCGGGATAGACGGCCCAAAGGTCGATGTCCGGCAGGCGCCAGTCACGCATAACGGGAACGACGTCGCCGCGCGCAAGCTCCGGCCCCATCATCCACCCGGACACGATGGCCAGCCCGAGGCCCGCCATCACCGCTTCGCGCACGCCTTCCGCCGCCGTGAACGCAAGCCGGCTCCGCACGCGCACGGAGGCTTCGCTCGTCCCCCGCCGGAAACGCCATTCTTCGCCGCCGACGGCCTGCGTGTACACGACCGCGTCATGGTTCAGCAGGTCGGCGGGCTTGGCCGGCGCGCCGCGCGTCTCGAGGTATCGCCTGCTGGCGACGACGTAGCGGGGCCCCGCAGCGATCTTGCGCGCCGTCAGCGCGGAATCCGCCTGCGCGCCGAGCCGGAGGGCCACGTCGATGTTCTCGTTGAGAAGGTCGATGTTGCGATCGTCCATCACCAGGTCGAGCGAGAGCTTCGGGTGCGCGGCCAAGAATTCACCGAGCCGGGGGGCCACATGCAGGCGTGCGAACGTGAGCGGCGCACACACCCTGAGGCGTCCCTCAAGTCCACGCCCCACGCCCCGCGCGGCGATCTCGGCCTCCTCCGCTTCGGCGAGCGCCCTGAGCGCGCGCTCGTAGAACGCCTGGCCCGCATCCGTCAGCCGCAGCGCGCGCGTCGAACGCACGAGCAGCCGCACACCCAGCCGCTCCTCGAGCGCAAGGACGGCCTTCGACACCGCGGGCTGCCCGACGCGCAGCAACCGCGCCGCCGCCGAAAACGACCCCGCCTCCACCACCCGGACGAAGGTCTCCATCGCCTGATGACGATCCATTTTTCATTCCCCTTGGGAATAAATGATATCGCCACAGCCGGCCTGCCCGCAACACGGGGACTAGGTCACGGTGCTGCCCATGCCGGCCCGCCGCCGGCGAGAGGAGAGCCCGATGACCGCCAACGCCTTCAAGCTCCAAGACGCGCACACCGCCCCGGCCGCGGCGCACCCGATCCTTGAGGCCGTCCAGAAGAGCTGGGGCGTCGCGCCGAACCTGCGCCGCGTGCTCGCGGAAAGCCCGGCCGCCTGAAGCCGCCATCCCCGAACAACCAGCGCGCCTCGCCCCGGGGCGCACGCACACAAGGAAAACCGCCATGAAAAGCGCCCTTCTCGCCGCCACCGCCGCCGTCGCCCTGTTTGCGGGGGATGCGCATGCGCAGGCGTCGCGCGACATGCCGCCGGCCACGAGCGCACAGGTCCAGCCCGCGTACTTCGCCGCCTACAAAAGCCTGCGCATGGAGCGCGACGCCGCCGGCGTGCTCGTCGTGACGTTCAACACACGGGGCGGGCCGCTGACGTTCACCGCGGGCGACCACACGGACTTCGTCGATGCTTTCTACCGGATCGGTCAGGATCGCGACAACAAGATCGTCATCCTCACGGGCGCGGGCGGGGACTTCATTCCCGGGATCGATTTCGCAAGTTTCGGCAACGTCGCCGATCCCGATGTGTGGAGCCGGGTGCACGACGAGGGCGTCCAGATCCTGGAGAACCTGGCCAACATCCGCGTGCCCGTCATCGCGGCGGTGGAAGGCCGTGCGCACGTGCACAGCGAGTATGCGCTGATGGCGAACGTGATCGTGGCGGGCCAGGGGGCGACCTTCAACGACCTGCCCCACTATGCCGGCGGCATCGTCCCGGGGGACGGCATCTTCACGACGTGGAGTTATCGCGCAGGACCAGGTCGCGCTGAATCCTTCCTGCTCAACCCCTTCCCGCTCACCGCGCAGAAGGCCGCCGAATGGGGCGTCGTCTCGGAAGTCACCGCGAACGGGCGCGCGGTGGCGCGCGCCAGGGAGTTGGCCGCGATCTACCTGAAGGCGCCGGAAGTGACGCGCCGCAACACGCGCGCGCATTTCATCCAGCCGCTGAAGGAGCGCATCGTCCGCGAAGTCGGGTATGGGCTCTCGCTCGAGGGCGCCTCCGCCGCCGATCTCGTTCAATCGCTCTCCGCCACGGGCCGCTGATCGCCACCCGCCCGACGCAAACCCATCGCCCGACCAGGAGACGTCCCATGCCGCTCGCGCTCGAGCTCGCGGAATTCCGCGCGACATTCATGACCAGGGTCCCGCCCGCGATCCGCGACGCCATGGGCCGCGCCGACATGGCGCTGGCCGCCTCCGGGCTGATCGACCGCGCGGCGAAAGCTGGCGATCGCGCACCGGACTTCTCCTTGCCGGACGCGCGCGGCGGAACGGTGCGTTTGTCCACCTTGCTGGAGAAAGGCCCCGTCGTGCTGAGCTTCTACCGCGGCGGATGGTGCCCGTACTGCAACCTCGAACTGAAAGCGTTGCAGACGGCGTTGCCGGCGTTTGAACGACTTGGCGCGTCACTCGTGGCTGTATCGCCGCAGACGCCGGACGAAAGCCTCTCCACGGCCGACAAGAACGCGCTCGCCTATCCGGTGCTCAGCGATGCGGGATCGGCGGTCGCCAGACGCTACGGCATCGCCTTCGACCTCGCCGAAGAGCTGCGCCCCATCTACGCGCAGTTCGGCCACGCGCTTCCCGACAGGAACGGCGACGACGCATGGACGCTGCCGATCCCCGCGACCTACGTGATCGACCGCGACGGCGCCATCGCGCTGGCGTTCGTCGACGTGGACTACCGGACGCGGCTGGAGCCGGCCGACGTCATCGCCGTCCTCCAGGCGCTTGCGCCGTCCGCCACAGCCCGCACGGGAGCACGCCAATGATCGACGTCTACGCATTCGCCACGCCCAACAGCGTCAAGGTTCCCATCGCACTGGAAGAGCTGGGGCTCGCGTACGCGCTGCACAGCGTCAACATCCGGACCGGCGACCACAAGGCTCCGGCCTTCCTCGCCCTGAACGCCAACGCCAAGGTGCCCGTGATCGTCGATCGCGACGCCCCAGGAGAGCCGCTGGTCGTCACCGAAAGCGCAGCGATTCTCGTCTACCTCGCGGAGAAGGCGGGCAAGCTGCTGCCCACTTCCGGGGCGGCGCGGGCGCGGGTGTTCGAGCAGTTGTTCTTCCATGCGTCCGGCCTTGGGCCGGCCTTCGGCAACGCCGGGTTCTTCACGCGGTTCGCGCCGGAGCCGATGCCCGTCGCCATCGACCGCTTCCGCGCCGAGGGCGTGCGCATCCTGGGCCTGCTTGACGCGCAACTGGCGAAGACGCCGTTCGTCGCGGGCGACGCCATGACCATCGCCGACATCGCGCACTTCGGCTGGCTGTGGCGGCGCGCGTTCGCCGGCTTCGATTTCGACGCCGCGCCGCACCTTGCACGCTGGTACGCCGACCTTGAGGCGCGCCCGGCGTTCCAGCGGGCGATCGAGAAGACCAACGCACTCGCGCCGGCCTGACGGGGCATGGCCTCGCAGGGGCGATGATGGGAGAACAGGCATGCCGCGAACCATCGTGGTCACAGGCGCCTCCAAAGGCATTGGACGCGCCGCTGCCGACGCGCTCGCCGCCGGCGGATGGTCGGTCATCGGAGTCGCACGCGCCATGCCTGCGGATTTTCCGGGCGACGGGATCGAGGTCGACCTCGCCGACGCTGGCGCCACAGCGCGCCTGGGCAGTCTGCTCGCCGCGCGGGGCGACGTGGTCGGCGTCGTCAACAACGTGGGGCTTGCGCGTGCGGAATCCCTCGGGGCGGTCGATCCCGCGGCGTTCGGCGACGTCATCGACCTGAACGTCCGCCCGGCTCTGCAACTGACGCAGGCGCTTCTTCCCGCCATGCGCGCCGCGCGCTTCGGCAGGATCGTCAACGTGTCCAGCCTGGTCGTCCGCGGCCTGCCGTTCCGCGCCAGTTACGCCGCCGCGAAGGCCGCCCTGGAAAGCCTGACGAAGACCATGGCCATCGAGCTCGCGAGGGACGGCGTCACCGCCAACGCGGTCGCCCCCGGCCCCACGGACACGGCGCTCTTCCGCGCCAACAATCCGCCGGGCGGCGAGAGCGAGGCCCGTTACCTGGCGCAGACGCCGGTGGGCCGTCTCGGCCGGCCCGAGGAGATCGCCGCGCTGATCGCGTTCCTGGCCAGCGAGCGCGCCGGCTTCGTCACGGGCCAGATCATCGGCGCCGACGGCGGCGCGAGCCTCGGCAGGGCCTGAAGCGCGCCGGAGCGCCGAACGCCGCCCGCGCCCACGGGGTTCTTGCTTTTGCGCGGCCCTGCGTTCAGGTGTGAACGGCGCTGGAGATCGTCGCCAGTGCATCGGCAACGAGGCAATTGATCATGAGTGGTCCATCACCTGAGTACCGCGCTTTCGTCGAGGCTGGCCTCGGCATCGTGATGTCGATGATCATGGCCGACGGCAAATACACCCAGGACGAATTCGCCTGGTTCAAGACCAAGCAGCACACGCACCCGCTGTTCCGGGACGTCCCGCCCGACGCGTTCAACGCCATGCTGCACCGGGTGAAGGCGCGCCTGACGTCGGAGCCGTGGAAGGCCCTGATCACGGAGTGGAGCGCGGCCGTGCCCGCCGACTACCGGCGCCCCGTGTTCGAACTCGCCGCCGAACTTGCGGTGGTGGACAAGGAACTGAAGGGCCAGGAGTCGGACGTGGCCGAGCACCTGTGGCGGACGTTCGAGATTCCGGAGGACGAAGCGCGCCGGATCTTCATGGCCAAGATCCAGAGCATGTAGCCGGCGGGATGGGCGGCCCAGCGCCGCCCGCCCTTGCGCGCGCAGCGGCCTACATTTCCTCGATCCGCTGCATGAAAATCCGCCGCGCTTCGTCGTCGGGGATCTGCAGCGCGCGCCAGAGGTAGCGGACCACCTCGGGCTCCTTGCCCTCAAGTTCCTTGTCCACCACCGCAAGCTCCGTCGCGAGCTCGAAAATGGCGAGACGGTGCGTGACGGGAACGGCCTGCACCCACTCGTCGATCAGCGCCTTCCACGGCTCCGACGTCAGGCGCGCCTTCACCCGGCGCAGCATGGTGTTGAAGACGTCCGGCGGGACGTCCCGGTACAGCGGGTGATGATGCTGCTTGGCCTTGAACCAGACGAATTCGTCCTGGGTGTATTTGCCGTCCGCCATGATCATGGACATGACCACGCCGAGGCTGGCCTCCACGAAGGCGCGATGTTCGGGGGTCGGACCTGCCATGTCGTTACACCGTCACGCGAGAACCCGGCCCACGGCGACCCCGCCCAAGCGGATGCAGTACGGGAGGCGGGCGCGATGAACCCGCCCCCTCATACCGCAATCCATCAGTCCGGCCAAACGTTGCGCTTGGGCGTCTCGCGCACGACGCGGCCCGGCGTGCGCCGCTGGGCGTTCTCAAGCTGGAGTTCGTCGATGTACTTCTGGCGCTCCGGCGGCGTGGGCGGGAACGGCGAGGCCGCGCGGCCCTTCGTCTTCAGCAGCAGGTTGTCGGTCTCCAGCGCCGTGGCGTACTCACGATCCTCGGCGACGGACGCCTTGGCGCGGCTGAGCTTTTCCTCGAGGCTCTTGATCTCGCCGGTGTGCTTTTTCGTCAGCTCGGCGATAGCGGCCTTCTGCTCGCGGGAGGTCTGGTCGAGGCGGAACATGCTGTAGCCCGCAAGCGCCAGCGCGAAGAGCAGGGTGATCCCCAAGAGGACGATCGTGATGCGACCGCCGCCGCCGCCGCCCCCGCTGGCCGCCTCGGGCGACATGATCACCATCGGCGAGCCCTTTTCGTCGCCATTCCAACCCGAAAAGGTGTCGTTCTTTCCAGACATAGCTCACTCGCCTCCACGATAGGGGTGCGGCCCGCAGGCCGCTGATATCACGTGCACCTCGGCAGGCCGTAGGTGTCGAAATAGATGCGCGCCGTCTCCCGCAGGTCGGACGGGATGCTGTTGATGATGTCCGCGCCGACCTTCGTCAGCCCGCTGCATCGCATGGCGAGGCCCTTGCCCGCCAGCAGCTTGGCCCGCAATTCGGCGCTGACGGGGTCGCGACCGAAGTCAGGGATGCCCGCGGCGCCGCGATCGAAGGCAGAGTACGCCGCATCCCAGGCAGCGGCCTGCTCCGGCCGTGCGCGGGCGTTGGAGCCACGGCTGAGGAAGTAGAGGCCCTCCCGCAGGAGCGCCGCCGGGAAGTTGGCCTGGTCGCGCGCTTCGTCGGCGCGACAGAAGCGCGACCCGTCCCCGGCGACCCGGTTGAACAGCAGGCGCGCCTCGCAGGCCTGCGCGTAGTAGATCGGCCCGCGCACCTCGTCGCCCAGTTCGGCGGCCTGATCGCCGTTGGAGATCGCGGCGCGCTCGTCGGCGCGGCCGCCGGTGCGCAGTTTCTGCACCTCCAGGCGGCTGAGCAGGAAGTACGATTCCGCCCGCAGCGCGCGCTGGTCCGCGCCGCTCGCCAGCTTGAGGGCGCGGGCGATGTTGGCGCGCGCGCCGTTGGGGCCTTCCAGATCGCGCTTGGGCGCGAACACGCCCTCCCCGAGCTGCATCAGGCCGAGCCGCAGGAAGGCGTCGCCGCGATTGGGCGCCAGCTGTGTGGCGCGCTGCAGGCTTGCGAACGCCTCGTCGATGACGCTGGCTTTCGACGGCGTGGTGAAGTTGGTGCGGAAAACGTACTCGAGGTCGACTTCCGCCAGCTCCACGTGGACGCGGGCGCGGGCCTCGGGATCCACGTTGCGCGCGGGGTCGGCCATGATCTGGAGCGCCGAGCGATAGGCCGCGCGGGCGTCCTGCCAGTTGGCGGCGGTGTTGCCCACGCCGATCGTGGCGGCGCGGTAGAGGCCGCGGGCCAGCGCCAGCTGCGTGACGGCGGTGTTGCCGTTGGCGGCCGCGGCCTGACGGAAGCTCTGCACTGCGGCGGTGAGATCGCCCAACGCCATCTGCGCGCAGCCGCGATACTGGATCGCCAGCGGCGATGCGGGCGCGTTGTTGAACAGCTCCAGCGCCTGGCGGATGGACGTGGTGTCGCCCGTCACGGGGTCACACCCGCCCGCAACTTCGGGCCCGATCCGCCCGGCCGCCGCCATGTTGACGCGCCCGAGGTTGATGTAGGTCTCGGAGATGTCGAGCGCGGGGTTGACGCGCTTGGCGGCCAGCGCCGCATCGAGCGCGAGTGTGAAGTAGTTGGTGGCGTTGCGCAGCGCTTCCGGAGTCGATTCCGTGAGCTGCGCCGCGCCCAGCGTGTTCGCCGTGGCGATGATGTCGGCGCGGGCGTCGGCGGCGCGGGGGTGCCGGTCGAGATTGCGATCGATGAACACCTGCAGCGCCACCAGCGCGGCCAGGTTGTCCGCGGGGGTCATCCGGTGGATTTCGGCCAGCGCGATGCTGGCGTTTACGCGCCCGGCGTTGGCCTCTTCCTTCAGCGTGGTGATCGCGGAATTGGCGATGTAGGCCTCATAGTCGGCGATGGCCTTGCGCGCGCGGCGCACGGCGTCGTCCTTGCGGTTCTGGGTGCGCAGGACCTGCGCCAGCTCCAGCTCCGCCTCGATCCGCGTGAGCGCGAACCGCAGGTCGGCGGCGCTGCTGCGCGCGCCGGGCGGCGGTCCGTTGAAGTCCACCACGTCGCGGAGGGCGGTTTCGGCGTTGGCCCACACCGGGTCCGCCATCGGGCGGCTCTCGGCCTGGCCCGACAGGCGCCACGCCTTGCCGGCGTAGAAGTTGGCGTAGAGCGTCTCGCGACGGGGCCGGGAGGCGTCGCCCGCGAGCGTGCGGCAGCTGAGCGCGATCTCCGACAGTTCCCCCCCGCTGAGGGATTCCAGGCTGGCCCGGCGCCCGCCGAAATCGTCCCGGTAGCAGCGCTGGGCGGATTGGGCGGGTTCCCGCGACAGGCCGGGAGAGGCGCAGGCCGACACAGCGCCCGCGATCGACAGCACCACAATGAGTGTGGACCAAGCGTTTCGCGCTTGGCGATCAGTTCGACGCATCAAAAACCCCTCCAGCCCCGCCCGGCATGGTTAATAAACGATAACCCGGAACGTCTTGGCGAGAAAGCCCCCAAGGCCCTTCGCCGCCCTAATGTCGCCAGAATGTCAGGCCGCCACGGGCGGCTGGTTGTATGAGGCGGCCTTGGTCAGCACCTCGTCGGGAACGGCCAGCATCTTCAGGTAGACCTCCCGGGGGTAGGCCATGTGGGGCTGATCGGGATCGAAGGCGGGCTGTGGGACGGGGCTTGCGCCGGCGAACGGCGCGGGGGCGCGGAAGGCGGCGACCTCGTCCGGCGAGATGCCGGCGCGCGCGCATACGGCGGGATCGATCCAGCGATCGGCGTCGATCCCTTCGCCCTGGTGCAGGGCGACCTCCAGCGTCATCTGGTCCGGCCCGGCGAAGTAGATCGACTTGCAGAAGCCGTGGTCGATGGGGCCGATGCAGGTGACGCCCCGGCTGCGGATGCGGTCGCGCATGCCCAGCAGCGCCGCCTCGCTGGAGACGCCGAACGCCAGGTGCTGCAGGGACCCCGGCGCGCACGGCGCTTCCCCGCGCCCCGCGTGGGTGACGCCCAGCTGGATCGGGATCGCATCCACGCCCGGCAGCTGCACGATGGAGAAATAGCTGTGATCGTTCAGGCGCAGGAACGCATGCATCCCGCCCGGCACGCCGTGCATGTCGAACAGCGCCACCAGCGGGCATCCCATGACGTCGGAGAAGAACGCGATATGCTTCTTGATGTCGGCCGCCATGAAGGCGAGGTGGTGGATGCCGTCAGGCTGCTGGGTCATGGCCGCTCCTCCCGCGTCGTCGCCGCGTCCGCGCGCGATTTGACTTCATAGCGCCATTTCCGGGATGACCCCGTCAAGCAGCGGAACGCCCGGACAGTTTCCGCAAGGGGAGGCCAGGATGACGGTGGTGCGCGAGCCCTACGGCTTCGTTCACGCGGATGCGAGCCGGCTGAAGGAAGTCTACGGCGGGCCCTCGGGTCAGGTGTTCGTGGAGTGCATGCGGATCCGCCCCGAGACAGGGACGTCCTCCACCGCCATCGTGTTCAGCCACCCCATCGGCGGCGGGGCCTTCCTGCCGCTGGTCACCGCGCTGGCGCACGCCGGCTGCCACGTCATCTACTGCAACCCCCGCTACCGCGGGAACGACACGGCGCTCATCCTCGAGAAGTGCCTTCTGGACCTTGGCGCCTGCATCGCGGACCTGAAGGCGCGCTTCGGGTACGAAAAGGTGGTGCTGGGCGGCTGGTCCGGCGGGGGGTCGCTGGCGCTGTTTTACCAGGACCAGGCGGTAGCCCCCACGATCACGCAGACGCCGGCGGGCGACGCCGTGGACGTGGCGGGCGCTGGCCTTGCGCCTGCCGACGCCGTGCTCCTGCTGGCCGCGCACGTGAGCCGTTCCGCCACCATGACGGAGTGGCTGGATCCTTCGATCACCGACGAGGCCCGCCCCTTCGACCGCGACCCGGAGCTCGACATTTACCACCCCGCCTGCCCGCATCAGCCGCCGTACGCGCCGGACTTCGTCGCCCGCTTCCGGGCCGCCCAGATCGCCCGCAACCGCTGCATCACGGCCTGGGCGAAGGCGGAACTCGCCGCGCTGCGCGCCGCCGGAACGCCCGACGCGGACCGCTGCTTCGTCGTCCAGGGCACCATGTGCGACGTCCGCTGGACAGACCCGGCGCAGGACCCCTCCGACCGCCGCCCCCACACCTGCTATCTGGGCGACCCCAGGATCGCCAACGACGGCCCGGTGGGCCTCGGCCGCTTCACCACGCTGCGCTCCTGGCTTTCCCAGTGGAGCTACGACGAGAGCCGCGCCCACGGCGAGCGCAACGCCGCCCGCGTCACCTGCCCCGCGCTGGTGGTCAACAACACCGCCGACCTCGCCTGCACCCCGAGCCACGCCCAGCGCCTGTTCGACGCGCTGGCCAGCCCGGACAAAACCCTCGTCCACATCAAGGACGCCGACCACTACTACGTGGAGCGGCGTGACCTGCTGCCCCAGGCCACCCGCGCCGTGGGGGACTGGCTGGCGGCGCGCGGGTTCGCCTGAGACGCGCATTTTTCCGGCGATTTTCCGCCCGCGGCGACGCCCCGCCGATTGACGGGCGGCGGTCCCCGCCTGTATACGCCCGCTCTTCCCCGCCGCGCGCTCGCGTTGGCGGTCAACACTATTGGGGCAGCGCCCCTTAGAAAGCATACGCACCGATGTTTGCGGTGATCAGAACCGGCGGCAAGCAATACCGTGTCGCCAAGGACGACGTCATCGTCGTCGAGAAAGTCGAGGGCGAGGCCGGTCAGGCCGTGGCCTTTGGCGACGTCCTCATGGTCGCCGACGGCGGCTCTGTGTCCATCGGCGCCCCGACTGTGGCGGGGGCCAAAGTGTCCGGCGAGCTCGTGGAGCAACGCAAGGGCGAGAAAGTGAAGGTGTTCAAGAAGCGACGGCGAAACACGTATCGCCGGAAAGCTGGACACCGGCAGCTGGAAAGCGTGGTGCGGATCACCGCCATCACGCCCGGCGCCTGACGAAACCGGAGTAGGCTCAGATGGCACACAAGAAAGCGGGCGGCTCCTCGCGCAACGGACGGGACTCCCCGGGCCAGCGCCTCGGCGTGAAGCGTTTCGGCGGCCAGTCCGTGGCGGCCGGCAACATCCTCGTGCGCCAGCGCGGGACGAAGTTCCATCCCGGCGACAACGTCGGGATCGGCAAGGATCACACCCTCTTCGCGCTTGTGGACGGCCAGGTGGCCTTCCGCACCAAGCGTCTTGGCCGTTGCTACGTGTCCATCGTTCCGATGGCGGTAGCCGCCGAGTAGCGGACCGGGTGGTTTCCATCGCCGGGTCCGCTCCGCCAGGAGAGTGACCCGGTCCCGAATGAAGTGCGCGGGGGGCCAGGTCGCTGGCCCCCCGCGTCCCTTTTGGGGCGTTGCGCCGGGGCGATCTTTTCCGCGCTGCTTGAGCCGGGAGGCCGTCATGGCCGAGATCAGAACCGAACGCCTCATCCTCCGCCCGCCCGCGGGCGCCGACGCGACGCGCGTGGGCGTACTCTGCCGCGATCCGGCGGTCGCGCGCATGGTGACGATGATGCCGTTCCCCCAGCCAGACATCGCCGTAGAAGGCTTCCTGCTGATCATGGAGGCCCGCCGGCGGCTGGGCACGGACCGGGTGTTCGCCCTCGACCTGCCAGGGGAAGGCGTGATCGGCGTCGCCGGCGCGCATGCCCGCGGCGAGGAGGGTGTGGAGATCGGCTACTGGCTTGGCCGGCCCTTCTGGGGCCAGGGCCTGGCCACTGAAGCCGCGCGCGCCGTCACGGATGTGGCGCGCGCGCTGGAGCGCGGCCCGGTGGTGGCCGGCCACTTCACCGACAACCCCGCCTCGGGGCGCGTTCTGGAAAAGGCGGGCTTCGTCTATACTGGCGAGGTAACGCCCCGGTTTTCGCTGGCGCGCAAGGAGAAGGCGGACGTGCGCATGATGCGGCACAGGGCGGTGAACTAGGCCATGGCGGTGATCGCGGAGCGCATGACGGCGACGGTGGACGGCGACTTCGTCGTCTTCCTCATCGGCATGCGCATGAACAGGCCCTGGAAGGTGTGGCGATGGGCGCCGGTGGCCGCCGCCATGCCGCGCATGCTGATCGAGCTTGGCCGCCGGCCGGAGCTTGGCCTGCTGCACGCCCGCACATTCTTCGGTTTCCCGAACATCTTCGTCGTCCAGTACTGGCGCAGCTTCGAGCATCTCCATCGCTACGCCACGGACGCGACGCTGGCGCACTTGCCGGCCTGGAAAGCGTTCAACAAGGCCATCGCCTCCAACGGCGACGTGGGCATCTGGCACGAGACCTACGCGATCGCCGCGGGACGGTATGAGACCGTCTACAACAACATGCCGCCGTGGGGGCTCGGCGCCGCGGGCGCGATGGCCCCCGCCACGGGCGGGCGCAAGTCCGCGCGCGAGCGCCTGACGCAGGTGGGCAGATCATGAAGTTTCTCGATCAGGCCAAGATCTACATCCGCTCCGGCAACGGCGGGGCGGGGGCTGTCTCGTTCCGGCGCGAGAAATTCATCGAGTACGGCGGGCCCGACGGCGGGGACGGCGCCAAGGGCGGCGACGTGTGGATCGAGGCCGTCGAGGGCGTCAACACGCTGATCGACTACCGCTACCAGCAGCACTGGAAGGGCAAGACCGGCGGCCATGGCATGGGCCGCAACCGCACGGGCGCGCAAGGCGAGGACGCGGTGCTCAAGGTGCCCGTGGGCACCCAGGTGCTCGACGAAGACCGCGAGCACGTGATCGCCGATCTCACCGAGGTGGGCCAGCGCGTCCTCCTTGCGAAGGGCGGCAACGGCGGCTTCGGCAACGCGCACTTCAAGGGCCCGGTAAACCGCGCGCCGAAGCACGCAAACCCCGGCCAGGAAGGCGAGGAACGCACCCTGTGGCTGCGCCTCAAGCTGATCGCCGACGCGGGGCTCGTCGGCCTGCCCAACGCGGGCAAGTCCACGTTCCTGCGCGCGGCGAGCGCGGCGACGCCGAAGGTGGCGGCCTACCCGTTCACCACACTGCATCCGCATCTCGGCGTGGTCGATCTCGGCGAGAGCGCGCGTTTCGTGCTGGCCGACATTCCCGGCCTGATCGAAGGCGCCGCCGACGGCGCGGGCCTCGGCACGCGCTTCCTGGGCCACGTGGAGCGCTGCAAGGTGCTGCTGCACCTGGTGGACGGCACGGAGGAGAGCCCCGCCAAGGCCTACCGCGTCGTGCGCGGCGAACTGGAAGCCTACGGCGGGGACATCGCCGACAAGATCGAGATCGTCGCGCTCAACAAGATCGACGCGCTGGACGCCGACACGCTGAAGAAGCGCCGCGCGTCCCTGCGTCGTGCGTGCGGCAAGCCGGTGATGCTCGTCAGCGGCGTCAGCGGCGCAGGCGTGCGCGACGTGCTGTTCGCGCTGCTGGCCCAGATCAATGGCGACGAGGAAGCCGCCGCGGCGCTTGAGGAAGAAGAGTGGGCGCCCTGACCCTCCCCGGCGCCTCTCCCCTCGCTTCTTCGCGCCGTGTGGTGCTGAAGGTCGGGTCCGCGTTGCTGATCGGCGCCGACGGCGACGCCGCGCAGGACTGGCTCGACGCGCTGGCCGCCGATGCGGCG
>JANRIM010000126.1:0-51532 GCA_033764865.1 Hyphomonadaceae bacterium | reverse complement strand
ATGACCCGCACGCTCACCGTCGCCGCGATCCAGACCGCCTACGGCGCGGACATGGCCGACAACATCGCCCGCACTGCGGGTTTCATCGAGGCCGCGGCCCGGCAGGGCGCGCAGGTGATCCTGCCCAGCGAGCTCTTCCAGGGGCCGTACTTCTGCACGACTCAGGACGAACGCTGGTTCGCTGCCGCCCATCCGGCCGACAGGCACCCGTGCGTGACCGCGTTGGCGCCGCTGGCGAAGGCGCTCAACGTCGTGATCCCCGTGTCGATCTACGAGCGGGAGGGGCCGCACTACTACAACAGCGTCGTCATCCTCGACGCCGACGGCGCGACGCTCGGCGTCTATCGCAAGAGCCACATTCCCGACGGCCCGGGCTATCAGGAGAAGTACTATTTCCGCCCGGGCGACACCGGCTACCGCGTCTGGTCGACGAAGCACGGCCGCATCGGGGTCGGCATCTGCTGGGACCAGTGGTTTCCCGAAGCGGCCCGCGCCATGGCGATGATGGGGGCGGAGGCGCTGTTCTATCCCACCGCCATCGGCTCGGAGCCGCACGACGGCAGTCTCGACACGCGCGACCCCTGGCGGCGGGCGATGCAGGGGCACGCGGTCTCCAATGTCATTCCGGTGGTCGCGGCCAACCGCATCGGCACGGAGCAGGGCTTCGGCGCGCCGCAGACGTTTTACGGGTCATCCTTCATCGCCGACCATCGCGGCGACCTCGTGCAGAGTCTCGACCGCGCCGAAGAGGGCGTCATCGTCCACACCATCGATCTTGACTTTCTCGACACCCATCGCGCCGCGTGGGGCTTCTTCCGCGACCGGCGCGCGGATCTCGCGCCCTAAGCGCGATGAGCCCAGGGTTATGGCGGCGGCGCCACGCTACAGCTTCGCGTGCGCCGTGAACACGTCCTCGTTCTGCGCCGCCTCGATCCCCGACAGCGTCAGCTCGAACTCCTGGAACACCTCGAACGCTTCGTCCGTGTCCATCATGGGGATGCGCCCGGCGGGAAAGCGGAAACGCCAGAACGAGTCGATGTGCTTGATCACGCCCACGGCCTCCCCGATCACCAGGAACATCGCCGGCGCGCTCAGCAGGAAGTCGCGGAACGCCGTCGGGCGTCCCTGGGAGAGGGCCCGGAAGGCCGTGTCGTAGTCGGCCAGCGCCTGCTGCACGCGGTGCGTGGTGCGCCCGAGGATCTTCACGATGCGCTGGCGGGACGAGTTGATGCTCATGAGGTCGTCGCGCGAGGCGTTGACGACGCGCGCGGCGATGATGCTGCGCGCCAGTTCCGCAAGGCGCGGGGACAGCTCCCCCAGCACCCATTTGTAGTAGAGGAAGCCCTTCCACGCGAACACGCCCTCGCGATATTCGTCGCCCGTCAGCCGCAGGGTGGCGCGCAGCGGGGCGAGGCTTTCGGCGGTTTCGTCCGTCATCAACTTCTCGGCCAGCCGGCTCGACAGCGCCGGCGGAGCCGACGCGACGCCCCCGAAGGCCAGCTGCACCAGTTCCGCAATCTGGCCGCTCACGAACGCGCGCATCCGCCCGGCGTCGGCGTCGGTGACGTCAAAGTAGCAGCGGGCGGGCTCCAGGCCCGCCTGGCGCATCCGCTCGCGCATCAGGAAGGGATCGAAGGACGGCAGCGAGTCGAGCAGGCGCAGCAGGTCCATGTCCTGCTCGAAGTCGATGGGGCTGTTGTAGGCGAGGTTGTGGCGCAGCGTGCGGTCGAAGTCCGGCTCGCCCACGAACAGGTTGGATCCCCCGAGGCGCAGGTCCTTGTTGGAGAACGGGAAAACGATCTTGGTGGCCGTCACGCGCGCGCGGTTGAACAGGCTGCGCTCATGGGCGCGCAGGGCGTGCTTCATGATGATGCTGGTGTTCAGCATCGGGTTCCTGAACAGCGGGCGCTGCTGGTGCTCGGGCGTGTGGCCGTGGGTTTCGTGGATGTAGGCGAGGTCGAGCACACGGGTGGTCGATCCGCTCTCGCGCACCAGCGAAAGGTCCCGCCGATCGGACTGCTTGCTCATGGGTCGGACCTGCTCATCCCGGGCCATCGCCCGCCGGCGCGGAGCTTGCCCCACCACGGCTAATGGCCAGTTAACCTCCCGGAGAATTGACCATGCCGCCCCGGCCGCATGGCCCGTGCGCTCGGGGATTTTCAGGCCGCGATGTCGAAATGACCGGGGGTTGCGCGTCTTCCCGACGAAGCCTCATGCTTCGCCACAGGAGACGGCCATGAAGTACATGATCCTCATCTACAGCTCCGAAGCAGCCTGGATGGCCCAGAGCCCCGCCGAGATGGAATCCGCCATCGGCGCCTACGCCGCCTATTCCACGGCGTTGGCGCAGGCCGGCAAGATGGTGGACGGCCAGGAACTCCAGCCCGTGTCCACCGCCCGCAGCATCACCGTGCGGGGCGGCGACATGACCGTGCGGGACGGCCCCTACGTGGACACCAAGGAGCAGCTGGGCGGCTTCTACCTCATCGACGTGGAGACGGAGGCGGAGGCCATCCAGTGGGCGGCCCGGTGTCCCGGCGCGGCGCACGGCGCCGTGGAGCTGCGCCCCGTCGTCGCCGGGCCCTGATGGAGCCGGCCGAACGCGTCGCGCGCGAAAGCTACGGCCGGCTGATCGCCTGGCTGTCAGCCCGCACGCGCGACGTGGCGGCGGCGGAGGACGCCCTTTCGGACGCGTTCGCCGCCGCGCTGCGGGTGTGGCCCCTGGAGGGCGCGCCCGACAATCCCGAAGCCTGGCTGATGGCCGCCGCCAAGCGCCGCCTGATCGATCAGGGGCGTCGTGCGGCCGTGGCGCGGGCGGGCGAGGCGCGCATCGCGCTCGCCATGGAAGAGATCGAGGAAGACATGCGCGCCGACGAAGGCCTGCCCGATCGCCGTCTTGGCCTGATGTTCGCCTGCGCACACCCCGCCATCGACCCGGGGGTGAGGACGGCGCTGATGCTGCAGACCGTGCTCGGCCTCAACGCCGACCGCATCGCCGCCGCCTTCCTCGTGGAGCCCGCCGCGATGGGCCAGCGGCTGGTGCGGGCCAAGCGCAAGATCCGGGACAGCGGCATCCCGTTCTCCATCCCGGACACCGCCTTTTGGCCCGCCCGCATCGGGGCCGTGCTCGACGCCATCTACGCCGCGTTCGCCGAGGGTTGGATCGACGCCGTGGGCGTGGACGGCGAACGCCGCACGCTGGCGCAGGAGGCCATCTGGCTGGGCCGGGTGCTGGCGCACGCCGCCCCGAAGGAGCCGGAGGCGCTCGGCCTGTTGTCCCTTATGCTGCACCTGGAGGCGCGCCGCGCCGCGCGGCGCGACGCCGAGGGCGCCTTCGTGCCGCTGGACGAACAGGACTGCGCGCTCTGGGACGAAAGCCTCATCGTCGCGGCGGAGCGCGCGCTGTTCTCGGCCGCCGCCCTGCGCCGGCCGGGTCGCTACCAGCTGGAGGCGGCGATCCAGTCCGCCCACGCCGCGCGTCGGCGCACGGGGTCGACGGACTGGGCGGCGGTGGTGGGGCTCTACGATGCGCTTTTCGCGCTCACGCAGTCGCCGGTGGCGCGGCTCAACCGGGCGGCTGCGCTGGCGCGCGCCGCAGGGGCGCCGGAGGCGCTGGCCGCGCTGGAGGACCTGGCCGGCGCGCTGGACGATTATCAGCCCTACTGGGCCTTGCGCGCGCACCTGTTGCAGGCCGTGGGCCGCGACGCAGAGGCGGCCGCGGCCTACGCAGAGGCCATCGCCCGCGAGCATGACGCCGCCGTCGTGCAGTTCCTGAAAGAAAAATCCGCCAGCCTGCACGCGACTGTCGAAACCCGTTCCTGAGCCGCGTCACCCCCTCGAGACGGCGATGCGGCCGTCTCGGAACAGAACGTCTTGGACCAGAAGGAGCACCGACCGTGAAGTACGCCATTCTTGTTTACGAAACCCCCGAGGAATTCGCTGAGCGCGACGACGAGACGCTCAAGGGCGCGTACTGGGGCGCCTACACCGCCTACGGCCAGAGCCTGGGGCAGGGCGGGGTCGCCGCCGGGGGCGCCGGCCTCCTGCCGCCCGCGACGGCCACGACGCTGCGCCTGCGCGGCGGCTCCCGCCAGGTGGTGGACGGCCCCTATGCCGAGACGAAGGAGCAGCTGGGCGGCTTCTTCCTGATCGAGGCGCCGGATCTCGACGCCGCGCTGGACTGGGCCGCCAAGTGCCCCGCCGCCACCCGCGGCGCCATCGAAGTGCGGCCGGTGATGGGCATGTAGGCTAACGGTCCTGCACGAAGTCGTAGGTGAAGCAGGCGGGCAGCTCCCCGGCCATCGGCTGGCCGGGGGGCGGTCCATGGAAGGCCGCCAACCGCAGCAGCCGCCGACCCTCCGGATCCACCATCCCCACGACGGCCAGCATGCGCGTCCTGAGGCCGCCGCACAGCCCGCCCTGTGGTGCACTCATGGCGACCGTTTCCTGGATGACCGTAAAGTGGGTGGGGAAGTCGGCCGGCCCGGCCCCCAGCAGCTTGCGCGCCTGATCGAGCCGCGTCCGGACATCGGCGTCCTCGGCGGGCAGGGTGGCAGGCCTGGCGCGCACCGTGATCCCCTGTCCAAAGGCCAGCGAGACAATATCTGAGCCGGCCTCGGGCGGGGCGACGTGCAGGTTGCCGGCGATGGTGCGGGCCTGATCGTTTGCAGCGCGCCATCGTCCAGCGGGAATTCGGTCCACGAAAGTGGGCTCGTTCGGCGCCGGCGGGGCTACGTTTCTGTCGCATGAGGCTGCCGCAAGCCCGCAGAGCAGAGCTGCGGCGACGATAGCGGCGGGGCTTCGGCGCTGGCGCATGGTGTCTGCCTGAAGTGGCTCATGACGCCGCCGCGACTGGTCCTCTGGCGCCCAACGCCGCTGGGATACGTGTCCGTCCTTGAGGGCACAAGATGGTCGCCGCGACGGCGCGTTTGGTTCGTCACAAAAACGTTGCACACCAACGGCGTGCGGCACTTCTGTCACACTCCGCGAAACTTGCGGCGCGCCCTCGCGTCAAGACCGATGAACTTTCCCTTAACCGTCACGAAAGCTTCGCGCAGCGCTGCTACGAGGCCCCATCGTCGTCATAATTTCGGCTGCAGCGGACGGCAGCCGCGCGACGGGATGGATCAGGGGTTCTTCATGAATATCGGCAAGCAGGCTCGCGCCTTTGCACTTGCGCTCGCACTCGGCGTCGCCGCGTGCGGCGGGGGTGGTTCCAACATCGCTTCGCCTGGGGCGACCGACCCCGGCACGCCTCCGGGCGGCGGCTCCGGCGGCGGCACGGGCGGCGGTACAGGCGGCGGATCGGCCACTTGCCCCACGGGCACCACCAACCAGGGCGCGCTCGGCTCGCTGACCGTCTGCCAACTCACCGGCGCCATCACGTCGAACCTCACCCTGCCGCGCGTCACCAACGTGGCCTACCGCCTCAATGGGCGTGTTGATGTTGGCATCGATCTCGGCGGCTCCGGCTCGCAAGCGGGCGGCGCGGCCGCCACGCTCACCATCGAGCCGGGCGTCACCGTATACGGCGCCTCGGGCGCCGACTACCTCGTGGTCAATCGCGGCTCGCGCCTCATTGCCGATGGCACCGCCACGGACCCCATCGTTTTCACCAGCCAATCTGACCTTAACGGCACCGTCGACCCGGCGAATTCGATCAGCCAGTGGGGCGGGCTCGTCATCCTCGGCCGCGCACCGATCCGCAACTGCAACGCAGGCGTCGCCCAAGGCGCCGTAGACTGCCAGGCGGCGATCGAAGGCGTGACGCCGACGGCGCTCTACGGCGGCGCGACGGCCAACGACAACAGCGGCAAGCTGGAGTACGTCCAGGTCCGGTTCGCGGGCTTCCCGCTGCCGGGCACCGCGGGCAACGAGCTGAACGGCATCACGTTCGGCGGCGTCGGCTCGGGCACGGAAGTCAGCTACATCCAGGTTCACAACAACGCTGACGACGGCGTCGAGTTCTTCGGCGGCACGGTGAGCGTGAAGTACCTCGTGCTGACCGGCAACGATGACGACTCCCTCGATTACGACACCGGCTGGACGGGTAACCTCCAGTTCGTTGTCATCCGTCAGCGCAACGGCGCCGGCGACAATCTGGTGGAAGCCAGCAACCTTCAGGCTTCCGGCCTGCCGGGCACGCTGAACACCAATCCGACGATCTCGAACTTCACGTTCATCGGCACGCCCACCCGCGGGACGACGAACCTGAACGGCATCCTCCTCAACGCCAGCGGCGGCACGCCCGGCTCGTCCGGTCGGTTCTTCAACGGCATCGTGACGGGCTCGACCAACTGCCTCAACGTGACCGCCGCGAACACCAACCCGGCGCCCACGTTCAACTCGATCCTGTTCGACTGCCCCGGCGCCTACGCCGCGGCCGCGACCACGGCGATCAACGCGGGAACGAACAACTCGACGGCGACGCCCAATACGCTCGGCGGCTTCTTTCCCGGCCCGAACGAACTGGCCCGCACGGCGGTGAACCCGACGACGCTCGGTCCGTTCTTCTCGGCGGCAAACTATATCGGCGCCTTCTCGCCGACGGAAAACGCAACCAACAGCTGGGCTTCGGGCTGGACGTATCGCCTGTTCGGCTCCTCGGGCTGCCCGACGCACCCGCAGGTCGCCACCGGCTCGCCGCTCAACGGGCAAACCCGCTGCACGATCTCGGGCACGATCGCCACCAACCTCCGTCTTCCCGCCGGCAACCTGTACCAGCTGGTCGGACGCGTGAACGTGGGCGCCGACATCGGCACCGCCGGCTCCGGCGGCCCGACGGCGGTCCTCACCGTGGATCCTGGCGTCACGATCTTCGGATCGTCGGGCTCCGACTACCTGGTCGTGAATCGCGGTTCGCAAATCTTCGTCAACGGCACCCGCGCAGCGCCGGTCATCATGACCTCGCTGAACGACCTGACCAACGCCCAGATCGACTCGGCCAACGCCATCGGCGAATGGGGTGGTCTCGTCATCCTCGGCCGCGCACCGATCCGCAACTGCAACGCAGGCGTCGCCCAAGGCGCAGTCGACTGCCAGGCGGCGATCGAAGGCGTGACGCCGACGGCGCTCTACGGCGGCAACATCGCGGCGGATAACAGCGGCCGGCTCGAGTACCTGCAGGTGAAGTTCGCAGGCTTCCCTCTGCCGGGCACCGCGGGCAACGAGCTGAACGGCATCACGTTCGGCGGCGTCGGCTCGGGCACCTCGGTGAACTATATCCAGGCGCACAACAACGCGGATGACGGCGTCGAGTACTTCGGCGGCACCGTGAACGGCAAGTACATCGTGCTCACGGGCAACGATGACGACTCGCTCGACTATGACACGGGTTATGTCGGCAACCTGCAGTTCATCATCTCGCGTCAACGGACGGGCGCCGGCGACAATCTGGTGGAGGCCAGCAACCTTCAGGCCTCCGGCCTTGCGGGAACGCTGAACACCAACCCGGCCATCGCCAACTTCACGTTCGTCGGTACGCCGACCCGTGGGGCGACGCTGCTGAACGGCATCCTCCTCAACGCCAGCGGCGGTTCGCCCGGCTCGTCCGGTCGCTACGTCAACGGGATCGTGACGGGATCGACCACCTGCCTGAACGTGACTGCCGCCAACACCAACCCGGCGCCCACGTTCAACTCGATCTTGTTCGACTGCCCCGGCGCCTACGCCGCGGCAGCGACCACGGCGATCAACGCGGGCGCGAACAACTCGACGGCGACGGCGAACACGCTGACGGGCGGCTTCATCAACGGAACGGCCGAATCGGCCCGCACGGCGGTGAACCCCACCTCGGTGAGCTCTACGTTTACGGCGACCACTTACATCGGCGCTGTCCGCGACAGCGGCGACAACTGGTGGCGCACGTGGACATGCGGCCTCGAGGCGGCGACGCCCTGCTGATGACCAGGAAGACGGGCGGCGGCTCACCCCGCCGCCCGCACTGGTTCCGTCGAATTCAAGCCGAAGGCTGATACTCCATGAGCACTCCCCGTCGTTTCCTGAAGCACCCGCTGCGCAAGCTGCTGTTGCTTACCTCTGTCCTGGTGGCGCCGTCCGTTGCGGCCGCGCAGCAGGCCGACCCCGCCACCCAGACGCCGCCCGAAGTGGATAGCACCGTCACGGAGGCTGAAGCGCCGCCGCCGGAAGGGGCGGACGATGAAGTCGTCGTTTTGGGCCGCTTCATTCCCGAGCCGATGCGTCAGACCTCCGAGGTCATGTCCTTCCTGTCGGCCGAGGATCTCGCCCGGCAGGGCGACGACACCGCCGCCGCGGCGCTAACGCGCCTGACCGGTCTCAGCGTGGTTGGCGGTCGTTTCATTTACGTGCGCGGTCTCGGTGATCGCTACTCCTCAGCGCTCCTCAACGGCTCCCCGCTGCCGAGCCCAGAGCCGCTGCGCCGCACGGTGCCGCTGGACCTCTTTCCGTCGAACATCCTGGAAAACGTGAGCGTCCAGAAAACGTTCTCGCCCAACTACCCGGGTGAGTTCGGCGGCGGCATCATCGACATGACGACGCTCAAGCAACCGAGCGAGCCGTTTCTAACGCTGAAGGGTACGATTGGGGCCAACACTGAATCAACCGGAAAGCGCGGCCTATTCTACTACGGCGAGAACAGCGACTGGACGACGATCAGCGATGGTCTGCGTGATGTTCCGCAGCCGCTGCAGGCGGCGCTCAATCGCGGTGTGCGCATCGTCAACACCGACGATCCCAGGACTGGCTTTACGGATGTCGAGCTTGAAGCGATCGGCGAGAGCTTCGTGAATTCTCCGCTGACGGTG
Organism: Hyphomonadaceae bacterium; assembly: GCA_033764865.1. GTDB lineage: Bacteria > Pseudomonadota > Alphaproteobacteria > Caulobacterales > Aquidulcibacteraceae > VFBF01. The sequence continues at coordinate 42,749 of JANRIM010000126.1, read as the reverse complement.
CTGCAGTCCGGCCGGATCGACCCCGATTTCGAGATCGAGGCGAGCGCGGGCACCACCTACGAGAAGAACGGCGTCACCCTGGGTCTGGTGGCGGTGGCCGGCTACGACAGCCAGTGGCGCGTTCGGAATGCGCAGCGCCAACTCGTCAACGGAAACGCCCTCAATGAGGACTTCGAGACCGACATCACGACATGGGATGTGGTCGCCAACACTCTTGGATCGCTCAGCGTTGGCTGGGGTGGTCATGAGATTGCACTGACGGGCCTGCTCGTGCGCTCGTCCACAAAGCAGGCGCAGGTCGACTTCGGCACAGACGTGAATGTCGACTCCACCCTCGTCACGCGCGGCCGCACCGAGTCGACAGCCTGGTACGAGCGTCAACTCGCCTCCCTCCAGCTGTCGGGAGCCCACGAGTTCGGCAACCTGGAGATCGACTGGCGTGGGGCGTTCGCGCAGTCCACGCGCGATGCACCCTATGAGCGGGAGGTCACCTATCTCGTCGGCGCGGACAATGTGCCACGTTATGGCCGGTCCAGTGACAACCAGACCGGGTTCTCGGAGTTGACCGACGAGGTCGTCAGCGGCGGCATCGACGGCGCCTACACGCTGGCGTTGAGCGAGCAGCGGGACGCCGTTTTCTCGGCAGGGTACGCGTACGCGAACACAGTGCGGAACTATGAGCTGCTCCGGTTCACGTTCCGCGGATTTCCGCGGTCGAACGAACTTGACGTCAACGACGCACGCGTCGATTTCCTCTTCTCACCGGACAACATCGATCCTGACCGGTTTGAAATCACGGACAACACCGGCTTCGACGATCAGTACAAGGGCCAACTTCTGGTCAACGCCGCTTATGTTGGCGCGGATGTGGAAGTGTTGCCGCTCGTGCGGGCCGCTGTCGGCGTGCGCTACGAGGAAGCCACGCAGACGGTGCGGACTGGCAACTACTTCAACGCACCCCCGAATGCCCCGGCAGTCCGCCTGCAAAACGAGTACTATCTGCCGGCCGTCACCCTTACCTGGAACTTTGCAGAAGACCTCCAGCTGCGGTTGGGTTATTCCCAAACGATCGCCCGACCGCAGTTCCGTGAACTCTCGGCCTCGCGGTACACCGATCCGGAGACGAGCCGGACATACACCGGCAACCCGTTCCTGGTGGACAGCGAGTTGCAGAACTACGACGCCCGTCTGGAGTATTACTTCGGGCGCAACCAGTTTGTAACCGTGGGTGGCTTCTACAAGCAGATCGAAAAGCCGATCGAAGAAATCGCGGGTGTCACTCCCGAGGGACTGGTCACCAACTTCATCAACGCGCCTGAGGCTACTCTCTATGGTGCGGAGCTGGAGTATCGGACGCGGTTCGAGATGCCGTTCCCGGTGCCTTTCCTTGCGGACGCTGAGTGGCTGTTCGCCGCCAACTACACCTATACGTTCTCGGAAGTGGACGGCAGCGGCACTGTCGTAGATCCGTTCGACTTCCAGACCAGTGCAGCTTCCCGTTTTGGTCTCGACGGCTCCCAGCTCCAGGGCACGCCCGAGCATATCGTCAACATGCAGTTCGGCTACGAGACCGAAAAATCGCAGGCGACGGTGCTGTTCGGCTTCGTCGACGAGCGGATCGCCCGTCGTGGCCTCGGCTCGCTCCCCCGCGTGATGGAGGCCCCGGGCATCAACGTGGATCTCGTCTACAAGCGGGACTTCACGGTGCAGGGCGCCAACTTCACGTTTGGCGTCAGCGGCCGTAACCTCACGAACGAAAACCATGAGGAGTTTTCGGTTTCCAAGGGCGTCGGCGGCTTTGGCCGGTCTGAAGTCAACACCTATGATCGCGGGAGTTCCTTCTCGCTTAGCCTCACCTCGAACTTCTAGGGTGTAACCCGCGGCGCTAGTCCTTGCTGGCGCCGCGGCTTTTCTTTTTGGTCTTCACGTCTTATGAAAGGACGGGTGGACGCTGGCGCTGACGCGAAGATCAGCCGGGCGATCACGCGTCGGGGTGTGCCATGAAACAGTCTAGACGCTTGGGTTCGGGCCGTGTCGGCGCGAGTCAGACTACGACCAACGCGCTGCGGCCGGTGGCGGAGGCCGTCATGTTGGCCGCCGTGGCGCTTGGATGCGCGCAGGCCGGCTGGTCACTGGCAGGGCCGGGCTCCGCGCACGGGTCGGCCGACGCCTCCAGCGCTGATGAGAACCGCCAGGAAGCCAGCCTCGGCGACGCGGAAATCCGCTCTCCCTTTGCGCCTGATGCGCGGCTGGATGAAGGCGCGTCCAACGCGGCGCTCGCTTATCTCGCGACAATCCAGCTGTCCGGCGTTCGCGTCTCCACAGATGCCGCTCGAAGCGGCGCCATCTTCACCCTTCAGGACGGCGCCCAGCGCGCCTTCGTCGTGGGGCAGGACCTCACCGCCGGCGTCACACTGACGGAAGTCCGTGCGGACGGAGTGCGTCTTGGCTTCGAGGGCGGCGACAAGGACATGGTGCTGGCGCAGCCCGCCACATTCTCGTTCGCCAACGCGATGATGGGACGCGGCCCGGCTCCGGAAGGCGCGGCGTCGAGCGTGCTCGCGGAAACGCAGCCGGCGCCCGCGTCGCCGCTGGTGGCGCTTGATGACGCCGCGACACCGTTCATGGCGTCCCCGGCCGCGGTCGCCGCTCCGGCGTCGGCGTCATTGCTGACCTCCGCCGCCGCATTCTCGGTGGCGCCTGTGGAAGCGCCGGCGGCGACCTTCAGCGCCGTTTCCGCTGCGCCGCTCGCGCCATCGGCGCCCATTTTCGTGACCTCCAACGTGGCCGCGGATGCGGACGGCGCGCTCACCGCGCAGCCCGACGAGATGACCTGGTTCGCCGCCATGGCGGCGCAGGCCAGCGACGAGGGGGACGAGGGGATCGTGGTGCGCGGCCCTGTGCCCGCACGGATCGCCGCCATCGGCCTGCGCGAGGGCGATGTGATCACCGCCGTTAACGGCGTGCCCGTGTCGGACCGCCAGAAGGCGTTGCTGGCCGCTTCGTCAGGCGCGGTTGAACTCGCGGTTCGGCGCGGCGCGGAAACCCAGGTGGTGCTGAAGGCGTCGCTGCGGTCGCCCGCATGAGCGCGCGCAAGTTTTCCGCCTTCGCCGCGGCTTGCGGCATGGCGTGGATGGCGTCGGCGTCGCCCGGCGCGCTCATGGCGCAGCAGGCCCCGGCGACGCCCACGCCGCGGCCCAACAATGGCGGCGTCGCGCTGCGAGAGGTGGATATCCGCGCCTTCATCGAGGACGTGTCCAACGCCACGGGGCGCACGTTCATCGTCGATCCGCGCGTGAACGGTAAAGTCACGGTGGTGGCCCAGCAGCAGCTGTCCGAGCGGGAGCTGTTCGACGTCTTCATGACCACGCTGCGCGTGAACGGCTTCGTCGCCGTGCCCACGGCGCAGGGCGCCTACCGCATCGTGCCGGACGCGGTGGCGGCGCGTGAGCCGGCGTCCTCGTCGGCGGGGCCGACGGACAACCGCTACGTCTCGCAGGTGTTCACCCTGCGCTTCGCCGATGCGGAAAGCGTCGCCGCCGCGATCAAGCCCATGCTCTCGGAACGCGGGCAGGCGACGGTCAGCCGGCGCGGCAACGCGGTGGTGGTGGTGGACTACGGCTCCACCGTCCAGCGGCTGCGCGACGCCATCAACCAGCTCGATCGCGACACCTCGTCGTTCCGCTCGCTCCGGCTCGAGAACACCTCGGCTGTGGAAATGGCGCGGATCGCGCAGAGCCTCTCGTCGGCGGTGGGGGACGATCCCGGCACGCGTCCGCTCGTGCAGGTCGTTCCCGTATCCAGCAGCAACTCTCTGGTCCTGCGCGGCGACCCGCGCACCCTGGACCAGTTGATGCCCGTTCTGAAGGACCTGGACGTGGGGGCGGATTTCCGCTCCGGCGTCCAGGTGGTGTCGCTCAAGTACGCCGTGGCCGAGGAACTCGTCCCCGTCTTGCAGCAGATCGCCGCGTCGCTCAGCACGCCCCTGGGCCAGGACGCCAACGCCCCGCCGGCGCCGGGCCGGCGCGCGAACATCGCCGCCCACCGCGCCACCAACTCGCTCATCATCAGCGCCGACCCGGAGACCCAGGAAGCGCTGTCCAACGTGGTCACCTCCCTCGATATCCGCCGCGAGCAGATCCTCGTGGAGGCGGTGATCGTGGAGGTCTCCGACCAGGCGGCGCAGGAGCTCGGCGTCCAGTTCCTGGCGGCGGGCGACGGCACGAACGCCGTCCCGTTCCTGTCCACCAGCTACTCCAACACCGCCCCGAACCTGCTGGCGGTCACCGGCGCGCTCGTCACCGGCGACGACGACGACGACGATGTGAGCGACGCCATCAGCGACCTCCGGCGCGCGGCGGTCTCCTCGCTGCTCGGCGCGAACGGCGTGGTGGCGGGCGTGGGCGGCCAGCGCGACGACGGCTCGATCCTCGGGCTCATCCTCAATGCGCTGAGCGAGGACCAGGACTCGAACGTCCTGTCCACGCCGTCCATCATGACGCTGGACAACGAGACCGCCTCCATCCTCGTGGGCCAGCAGATTCCCATCACCACCGGTGAATCGCTCAGCGACAACAACGACAACCCGTTCCGCACCGTCACGCGCGAGGACGTGGGCGTGCAGCTTGAAGTCCGCCCGCAGATCAGCGAGGGCGGCGCCATCCGCATGGCGATCAAGCAGGAAGTCTCCAGCATCTTCGGCCCGATCACGTCGGACTCCGCCGATCTGATCACCAACCGCCGCGCCATCGAGACCGTGGTGCAGGTGGACGCGGGGCAGGTGATCGTCCTCGGCGGCCTGATCCAGGAGGACGTGCAGCGGTCGGTTTCGGGCATTCCCGGTCTGCGCTCGATCCCCGTGGCGGGACGGCTGTTCCGCTCGGAGGGCAAGTCCCGGCAGCGGACCAACCTGATGGTGTTCCTGCGCCCGACGGTGGTGAACACCGCCGAACAGGCGCGCGACGTGACCGATCGCCAGTACCGCACCTTCCGCGGCGACGCGGGGCTCGACGCCAGCATCGCCACGCGGCTGGAGAACGAACTCGGGGCCGTGCAGCCCGCCCCGGGCGGCGGCCCGCCGCAGAACCTCCCCCTGCGTCCCGTGGACGGAGATCTGATCCAGGTCGCCCCCAACCCCTGACGCCGGTCAAGTCGGCCGGGGGCGCGCAGTCGTGCGCCCGCCCGCCGGGTTGAGGCCCGCTCGCCCGAAGGCCGCTGGCGAAAGGGCCGCTGGCGACAAGGCTGGGGCGAGGCATGTATCGGACGTAAGTGTTGGGCTACGATACGACACACGATCCCGGTCAGCAGTCTGCGCCGTGCGGGCGAGGACTCGGGTGGCAGTTTCCAGGGCTTCGACCATGAACAGGCCAGTTGATCCTTCGGCGTTCGCGGCCGCGCCCCGCTTCGAGTATGCCTTCGCCAAGGCGCGGGGCGTCGTGATGCTCACCGAAGCGCCGCCCTGGCGCGTCGGTCTGCGCGCCGGCGCCGATCCGCTGGCGCTGGTGGAGGTGCGGCGCTGGCTGGGCGGCCCGTTCGAGGTGGAGGAGCTGGCGCCGGCGGCGTTCGACGAGGCGCTCTCCCAGCAGTACGCCGTGACGAGCGCGGCCGCGCAGTCCATCGCCCAGGGCATCGACAACGACATCCTCGACGCTCTGTCCGACGGCGCCGCCACCGCCGACCTGCTCGACTCCCAGGACGATGCCCCGGTCATCCGCCTGATCAACAGCCTGCTCTCGCAGGCGATCAACGAAGGCGCCTCCGACATCCACATCGAGCCCTACGAGACGGTGGTGGTGGTGCGTCTGCGCGTGGACGGCGTGATGCGCGAGATCCTGCAGGCGCCGGGCAAGGCCAAGGCGCGCCTCGCGTCGCGCATCAAGGTGATGGCGCGGCTCGATATCGCCGAGAAACGCCTTCCGCAGGATGGACGCGTCTCGCTCTCGCTGGGCGGGCGCAACGTGGACGTGCGTGTCTCGACGCTGCCGTCGCGCCATGGCGAACGCGTCGTGATGCGCCTGCTCGACCGCGACCAGGGCGTGCGAACGCTCGATTCCCTGGGCATGGCGCCGGACATGCTGGCCCGCTTCCGCGCCGCGCTGTCCACGCCCAACGGGATCATCCTGGTCACGGGCCCCACCGGCTCCGGCAAGACCACCACGCTCTACGCCGCACTCAACCTGTTGAACGACCGCACGCGCAACATCCTCACCGTCGAGGATCCCATCGAGTACGCCATCGAGGGCATCGGCCAGTCGCAGGTGAACCCGAAGATCGGGATGACGTTCGCCGCCGGGCTGCGCGCCATCCTCCGTCAGGACCCGGACATCGTCATGGTGGGTGAAATCCGCGATGCGGAGACGGCCCAGATCGCCGTGCAGGCGAGCCTGACGGGCCACCTGGTGTTCTCCACCGTGCACACCAACGACGCCATCGCCGCCATGACGCGGCTGAAGGACATGGGCGTGGAGCCGTACCTGCTGGCCTCCACCGTGCGCGCCATCGTGGCGCAACGGCTGGTGCGCAGGCTGTGCAATCACTGCAAGCGGCCGGCCGTGGTGGGGGCGCAGGAAGCGGCCCTGCTCGGCGAAGTCGGCGCGGCCGGCGCCAAGGTGTACGAGGCCGTGGGCTGTTCGTCGTGCGGGGGCTCGGGCTATGTCGGCCGGGTGGGGCTTTACGAGTACGTGGCCGTCGACGACGAGATCCGCCGCCTCATTCATGCCGACGCCAGCGAACAGGCCATGGCCGCGCACGCCTTCCGGCAGAGCGAACCGCTGATGAAGAGCGGCCTACGCTGTGCGGCGGCGGGCGTCACATCGCTGAGCGACGTCCTGCGCGCGTGCAGTACACAGCAAGCGGCCTGAGACGCATGCCGACCTACCAGTACATCGCCCTCGACACGGACGGTCGCCGGTGCGCCGGAGGTGTCGACGCGCTGTCGGAACAGGCGGCGCGCAAGGCGCTGGAGAAGCGTCGCCTCCTGCCGGTGGTGGTGAAGGCGGAAGGGGAAGCGCCGCTCAAGGGGGCGGCCGCGCCCGCGCCGACCGGTCGCGAAGGCCTCTCCCACAAGACGCAGATGCTGGTGACGCGCCAGCTCGCCACGCTGATCGACGCGGCGGTGCCGGTGGACGAGGCGCTCACCATGGTGGCCGCGCAGCAGGACCACCCGACCGCCCGACGGGTGCTCAGCAATGTCCAGGCCGGCGTCGTGGAGGGCTTGCGTCTGTCCGACGCGCTGGGGCGCCACCCCAGAAGCTTCCCTGCCTACTACCGCGCCGCGGTGGCGGGCGGCGAGCGGTCCGGCGCGCTGGGCGCGGTACTGATGCGGCTCGCCGATCATCTCGGTCGCGCGCACGCCTTGCGCACCAAGACGACGACGGCGATGATCTATCCCGCGGTGCTCAGCCTGGTGGCGACGTTCGTCGTCATCTGCCTGATGATCTTCGTGGTGCCGAGCCTCACGGAGCAATTCCAGAGCTTCGACGCGCGCCTGCCGCTGCCGACGCAGATCCTCATCGCGGTCTCGGGATTTCTCTCCGGCTACTGGTTCTTCCTGCTCGCGGCCGTCGGCGCCGGCGCCGTGGCTGCGAGTTACGCCTTGCAGCGGGAGTCGGTCCGTGAGCGGCTGGACGCGGGCTTCCTGAGTGCGCCCATCCTCGGGCGCTGGGCCGCCGCCACCGCCGCCAGCCGGTTCGTGCGCACCGTCAGCACGCTCGTGGCCTCCGGGACGCCGGTGCTCGACAGCGTGCGCATCGCGCGCGACTCCGTGGGCAACCGCGTGGCGGCGAAGGCCGTCGATCGCATGGCCGCCGCGATCGAGGAGGGGGAGCCGCTGTCCCACGTGATGCGGCGCAGCGGGTTCATCCCGCCCATGGTGGTGTACATGGCGGCCAGCGGCGAGAACGCGGGCGATCTTCCCGGCATGCTGCAAAAGGCGGCGGAGCATCTGGACGAAGAGTTCGAGGCGTTCGCCGGGGCGGCCATCAGCCTCCTGGAGCCCGCCATCATCGTGTTCATGGGCGTCGTGGTGGCCTCCATCGTGCTGGCCATCATGCTGCCCGTCCTTCAACTCAACCAACTGGCCATCGGATGACGCACCCCATGATCCCTGCCCGACGCCCCCTTGCAGCGGCGCCCGCCCCGTCGTCGGCGCGCCTCGCACCCGACGCGGGCGTGACGCTGGTGGAGATGATGGTGGTGATCGTCATCATCGGCCTCATCACCGCCATCGTGGCGATCAACGTGCTGCCCAGCCAGGAAACGGCCCGCGTGGAGAAGGCCCGCGCCGACGTGCGCGTGCTGGAGCAGGCGCTCGAGCTGTACCGGCTGGAGCGGGCCGCACTGCCCACCACGGAAGAGGGCCTTGAGGTGCTCTTGCCCGTCGCCGACGGCGCGACCCCGCCGCCCGGCGCGCGGAAAGCGGGCTACATCCGGCGCCTGCCGAAGGACCCGTGGGGACGTGACTACATCTACGTGATCCCGGGAGAGCGCGGCGAGTTCGACCTCTACTCCCTGGGCGCCGACGCCCAGGAGGGCGGGGAGGGCGCGGATGCCGATATCGGCAACTGGTGACCTGCGCACGGCGGACGCCGGCTATACGCTGCTTGAGGCCCTCGCCACGCTGATGATCGTGGGGCTCTTGTCCACGGCCGTGCTGCTGTCCTCGCCCGGACCGGAGCGGCGGACGCGCGACGCCGCCGAGCAGCTCGCCGCGCGGCTGGCGCTGGCGAGCGACGAGAGCATCCTTCTGAACAGACCGGTGGCGCTGGTCGTCAATGCCGAGGGCTATGGGTTCGCACGATTGCAGGACGATGGGTGGCGGCGCATCGAGACGCGGTCGCCGCTGATCTTCCGGCCCTGGCCCAACGGCATCGAGTATCGCGTTGAGGGCGCCGACGGCGCAGGCCAGCCGGGCGGGACAGACGGCCGCGTGCTTCGGTTCGATCCGCTCGGTGGGGCCACGCCCGCGCGCATTGTGCTCAGCGGCGCGGGCGCACGTTATGAGATCGCCGTGAGCGCCCAGGGCGAAACCAGCGTGATCCGTCGTGACTGAGGCTGTGACTGTGCGTGGACGTGGCGGTGATCGCGAGGCGGGGTTCTCCGTCGTCGAGGCGCTGGTGGCGCTGGCGGTGTTCGCGCTCGCCGGCGTCGGGCTGGTGCAGTTGCAGACCCATTCTCTGCAGACGCTGACGCGGGTGGAATCCCATGCGCTGGCGCACATGGTGGCGCAGAACCGGCTGGTGGAGGCGATGGCCGCCCAGACGCCGCCGGAGCCCGGTGAAAGTACGGGCGAGGTGGAAAATGCCGGCCGCGTCTGGACCTGGCGCCTGCGTGTCGTGCCTACGGAGGATGCCGCCGTCCGGCGGCTCACGGTCACTGTCACCGAGAGTGGAGCCGCCGCTCCGCCGGTCGCCGTCCACGCCTTCCATACACGGGTGGGCGATTGATGCGCGCGCACCCACCATCGGATGCTGGCTTCACACTGGTGGAGGCGCTGGTCTCGCTGTTCGTGTTCAGCCTGATCGCCAGCGGCTGCGTGGCCATGCTGATGCAAAGTGTCGCCAGCCAGCGGGACGTGGGCGCCGCCCATGCCGCGTTGCGTGAGCTCCAGACCGCGCGCGCCCTGCTCAGTAGCGACATGCTGCAGGTCGCGCCGCGCCGGACGCGGTTGCCGGCGGGTGGGATGGCGCCGGTCTTCGCCAGCGACGCGGGCGGCCAGGGCATCGCGTTTGTCCGCAGCGCGGCGGAGCCCGATCCAACCCTGCAGGTGGTGGGGCGCCTCAGTGCCGTTGCGTGGGTGATCGAGGACGGGCGGCTCCTGCGGCGGTCACGGGATGCGCTCGATCCGCTGGATGGCGCAACGCCTCAGGAACGCGTGGTCTTCCAGGACCTGAAGGAGGCGCGCTTCGAGTTTTATGACGGGCAGGCATGGCGTCCCACATGGGGATCCACCAGCGATGGCGCGCAGATGCCGGGCGCCATCGCGCTCGTCGGGGTGGCGCCGCGCTATGGCGCAATTCGCATGGAAGTGATCGTGGAGCCTGCGTCGTGACCACCGGGCTCTCATCTGTATGGCGCCGGGACGCGGGAGCGGCGCTCGCCACCGTGCTCGTGATGCTGGCCATCATGTCCGCGCTCGCCATCGTCGTCGTCGACGCGTCGCGCTTCAGCCTGCGTCGCGCGGCCAACCAGGCCACCATGGAGCAGACGCGCTGGTACATTCTCGGCGCGGAAGCCTACGCCAAGCAGCAGATTGCCCGCGTGCGGACGCTCAACGCCAAGGGCGGGATCGATCAGGACGAATGGCAGGGCCGCCCGTTCACGTTCCCGCTCGATGACGGCGTGATGCGGATCGTGGTGAGGGACGGGTCCAACTGCTTCAACCTGAACAGCATGGTCTATCGCACCGATGACGAGACCACCGTGGTGCGCGCATCGGCGCTGATCGAGTTCGCACGCCTCCTCGATGTCCTGAACCTGCGCACGGCGGGCACCCCCGGCGCGACGCTGGCGGACTGGCTGGATAGCGACGACCAGACGCTGGCCGGCGGCGCCGAGCAATCCTCCTACGCCCAGACGGACGCGCCTTATCGCCCCGCCAACGGTCCCATCGGAGACATCAGTGAGTTGCGCCGGATTCAAGGGTTCACCAGCGAGATCGTGGAAGCGATCGCCCCCTTCGCATGCGTGCGGCCGGATGTGGCCCCCATGGTGCTGAACGTCAACACGCTGCAACCGTCGCAGGCTGCTTTGTTGGCGGTGACCCTTGGCGGGGACATCACCCCGGCGGTGGCGCGCGACATCATCCGCGCGCGACCCCGCGGCGGATGGGCGGATGTGAGCGCCTTTTTCGCCATGCCGCGGCTCGCGGGACTGGAAGTCTCAGACAGCCTGCGCGCCCAGTTCGACGTGGCGTCGCGCTACTATTTGGTGCTGTCGCGCGTCGAGCGCGGCGATATCAGCGAAAGCGCCGCCAGCCTGATAGACACCGGTGGTCGCGTCCGCGTAGTGCGCCGGATATTCGGCGTCGGACGTTCGGAGGTCGCGCTTTGAGCCTCGTCACCGTCCTGATCGCCCGCGCCGATCCGCAGACGCCGTTCCTGGTCGTGTCCGTCGACACGCGCACCGGGGACGTCGCCACGGTGGGCGAGAGCACGCTCCAGCGGACCCTGCCCGGCGGCGCGCTGGCGCTGGTGCTGCCTGGATCGGACGTGCAGGTGCGCCGGCTGGCGATCCCAGCCCGCACGGAAGCGCAGGCGCGCGCCGCTGCGCCGTATCTCTTCGAAGGCGTCGTCGCCGATCAGATCGAGGGCATGCACTTCGCCATCGGCGCCCCACAGAACGACGCCGGCGAGCGGCTGGTGGCCGCCATCTCGACAGCACGCCTCCAGGCCTGGCTTGACGCCTGCAAGCAGCTTGGCGGGGATCCCGATGCAATTTACGTAGACTGCACCGTGTGGCCCACGCCGGCCGCAGGCGTGGATATCATTGAGATCGAGGATCGCTGCATTGTCGCCGGCGGCGCCCTTGGCGGATACACGATCGAACCGGACCTCGCGCCAGCACTGTTCCGGCAGTGGCTGGCGCAGGCCGGCGCGGTGACTGCGGTCCGGCTCGGGGTGTACGCGCCGGCGGCATGGTCGGGCGTTCTGGCCGGCGCGCCGGCGCCGCAGGCTCTCAACGATGCGCTGCCGGTCCATACGCTGGCCCGGGCCGCCGCCGACGCGACGGACGCGACGCCGGACCTTCGCCAAGGCGCGTTCGCCCGCAAGGCGGAGCAGGCGTCCGGGTGGCGGCTGTCGCGGGTTCTGGTGGCCGTGCTGCTGATCGCATTCACCTTGCAGGCGGGCGCGCTCGGCCTCGCCGGCTACCGGGACCGGAAGGCGGCCGATGACACCATCGCGCTCGCCACTCGGGATTTGCGCGCCGCGCGGCCCGATGTGACCCGCATCGTCAATTTGCGGGCGCAGGTGTCCGCCCTGCGCAACACCATTGATCGTTCCGGCGGCCATCCGGTGCTGAGCGTCAACGAGGCGCTGATCGCCACGCTCAAGGCGCACCCGCAGGTGCAGCTCGACGAGGTGCGCCATATGGGGCCCGGTCGGAAGGTTTCGCTTCGGGTGTCCGCCACCGAGACCGCCGCGCTCGACTCGCTCGCAGCCGCGCTAAAGGATCGCAAGCTGGTCGTGGAGGCGCGCGGCACACAACCCGTGGAGGGGCGCTACAGCGCCGAACTCGTGGTGGATGCGCCATGATGGGCGCACTGCAGAGCTGGTGGGCGGCGCGGGATGCGCGCGAACGCCTCATCGTGCGGGGCGGCGTCGCCATCGTTCTGCTGCTGCTCGTCCCGTTCCTGATCTATCAGAGCGTCGCGCGCTATCGGGAGTCCGCCGCCGCCGATCTCGCCGCCGCCCGCGCGGTGATGGCCGACGTGCGCGCCATCGCGGAAGCGGGGCCGCCGCCGCCCACCGTCGGCGCGGGCGGTGTGCGCGATGTCCTCACGGCCAATGCCGCCAGTTCCGGTCTCACGGTGCTGCGCGTCGAGCCGGGCGCCGGCGACCGCATCGTCATCGCCTTCGGGCCGTCGGATTCGCTCGGCGTGTACCGATGGATCGACGGCGTCGGCAAGGCAGGCGTCCGCATTCATCGCACTGCGATTGTGCGCGCCGGCGAAAACGGCGTGGTCACGGCAGAGTTTGAAGTGGGGGCTGGCACGTGAAATTCCGTCTTTGGCATGCGGTGTTCTTCATCGTGGCGCTGCTCGTCTTCGGACTGGCATTGGCGCCCGCGTCTATCTTCGTGCCGTCGCGGCCGGGGGTCTTCACCTATGAGCGTCTGGTCGGTCCCATCTGGAACGCCAGGGCCGAGAAAGCGAAGGTGGGGGTGTACGAGGCGGGCGTGCTCGAATGGACGGTGTCGCCGCTGTCGATCCTGTCCGGCGGGCTCAAGGCCGACGTGACAAGTTTCGGCGGCGCCCTCATGGGGGATATCGCAGTCACAGTGGGGCTCGGCGGCGTGCAGCGCCTCCAGTCCGAGGAGTTCGCCGTCCAGGGATTGCCGCTGCCCCAGGGTGGGCTGGTCCTGCCGGGCATCACCTCGGCCAAGGGCCTCGACATCGTGTTCAAGGACGGCAAATGCGTAAGCGCCGCCGGCTCCATGCACAGCGAGGTGCTGGAGGTGGGCGAGTCCGATCTCGGCTTCCGTGGCCCGGCCCTTAGGGGCACGGCCCTGTGCGGCGGAGAGGATGCGTGGCTGATCTTTGAAGGAGCGCAGGAGGGCGAGCGCTATCGCGCCGTGCTGTCCCTGCGCGCCAACGGCGAAGCGCAATGGCAGGCCTCGGTGATCCCGGGTACGGTACAGGCCAGCACAGTGCTCGCGGCCGCCGGCTTCCAGGCAGTGGAAGGCGAGCCGTTCATGGAACTGACGAGGTCCTTCCAATGGTTTCCCCTGTGATCCGCGCCGCCGCCGCGCTCGCGCTGGCGCTGCTGGGCGGTCTCGCCATCGGCGGCGCGCTGGCGCAGGAGGGCGCCGATGCGGTGCTGGGCAAGCTCAGGCCGCAGAAACTGCAGGACGGCCAGTGCGGCCTGTTCCTGTGGTCGCGCTCCCGCGAGCAGCCGTTCGTGGCCGTCGCCTACGATCAGCCCGCCACGGCGCGGGTCCAGATCGACGGGGGCGAGAGACAGCTGCAACGCACCGCCTTCGACGGCGAGGTGATCGCCGGGCACTTCCTCAACCAGTCCTTCGCGGAAGGGCGCATCAGCGTGCGCATCGAGATGGACCCCGCCTCGATCCGCGAGATCCAGGATGGCGCCATCATCAGTCGCGGCGCCCTGCGCGTGAGCTACCGGGACGGTCCGGAGTCCGTCATGCCCGTCGGCGGCATGATCGCGTGCAAACGGGCCTAGCGGCCGTACATCGTCGCGATCCAGACGGCGAAAAATCCCGCGGCGAGGAACGGCCCGAACGCGATCGTCCCGTGCGCGCGGACGCGCAGCGCCAGCGCCGCCGCGATGCCGAGCGTCGCGCCGATCAGAACCACAAAGGGCAGTCCGGTCCAGCCGAGCCAGGCGCCGGCGCCCGCCAGCAGCTTGGCGTCGCCCATGCCGATGCCGTCACGGCCGCGCAGTCGGCGGTAGGCGCCATTGACCAGGGCGATCGCGCCATACCCCGCGGCCACGCCCACGAGCGCGGCGACCAGGTCACGTTCAAGCAGGGCCGTTGCGGCGAGGCCGCTGACCACCAGGGCGATGTTGAGCGCATCGGGAATCCGCTGCGTGCGCGCGTCGACCACGGCGACGGCCCCCAGGAGAAGCGCGAGCAGGGCAGTGGCGGCGTGCACGATCATGGCCCGGCGGCACCCCAAATGCGGGTAAGGTCGGCTGATCGCATAGGGCGTGCGGGCTCTCGAAGCAAACGCCGGGGGCTGGCCAGCCGACGCCCCGGCGCGAGGGCGCCGGCCGTGCGCGTGTGAGGAGACCGATCGATGGGCATCGTCATCACCGCCTTTGAAGCCTCGCCCGATCGCGGCAGGGGCCTCGCACGGGACATGGCCGTCCGTTGGGCGCTCGAGGAGGTGGGCCAGCCGTACGACGTGCGCCTGGTGTCCTTTGCGCAGATGAAGGCGCCCGCGCACCGGGCGCTGCATCCCTTCGGCCAGATCCCGACGTACGAGGAGGGCGATCTCGTCTTGTTCGAGTCCGGCGCCATCGTGTTCCACATAGCGCACCGGCATGCGGGCCTGCTGCCCGACGACCCGAACGCACGGGCGCGCGCGATCACATGGATGTTCGCCGCGCAGAGCACCGTGGAGCCGGTGATCGTGCAGCGCGAGGGCGCGATCCATCTGGAGAGAGACAAGGTCTGGCACGCAGAGCGCCTGGCCGTCGTGGAGGGCCGGATTCTCAGCATGCTCAACACGCTCTCGGCCCGGTTGGGCGACGCCGACTGGCTGGACGGCGGCTTCAGCGCGGGCGATCTGGCCATGGTGCAGGCGTTGCGGCGGCTGGAAGGGTCGGGCTTGCTGGAGGCGCGCCCCAATCTCCTGGCCTACGTGTCGCGCGGCCGGGCGCGACCGGCTTTCCAGCGCGCGTTCGCGGCGCAACTGGCGGTGTTTGAGGGAGGTGCATAGGGACATGGCGAAACTGATCTTCGCGCTGAACGTGTCGCTGGACGGCTATGTCGACCACGACAAGTTTTCGCCTGACCCGGTCCTGTTCGACCACTTCGCCGAAGAACTCCGCCGTCAGAGCGGCTGCCTCTATGGCCGGCGGATGTATGAAATCATGCGCTACTGGGATGAGGACGACCCCGCATGGACGCCTGCGTATCGCGCCTATGCGGAGGCGTGGCGCGCGCAGAGGAAGTTTGTGGTCTCACGCACGCTAACGTCGGTCGGTCCCAACGCTACGCTTGTCGGCGCCGATCTGGACTCCTCGGTCCGCGAACTGAAAACCGACATCGGCGGCGAAATCGAAGTGGCGGGGCCGGTGCTGGCGGGCGGGCTGACAGAGCTTGGCCTGATTGACGCCTACCAACTCTATTTTCACCCTGTCGTGCTCGGTGGCGGCGCGCCCTTTTTCACCAAGGCCAGACCGCCGCTGCGCCTGACGGCGCGTGAGGCGATTGGAAATGCCCTGCGGCTGACCTACGTGCCGGCCTGATGCTCAGCGCCGCTGCAAGGCCTCGTTGCGGCCGAGCGATCGCCAAACAGAAAAGGCCGCCCCTCGCGGGACGGCCTTTCGTCGTCTCGCCCGCCGGGGCGACGGTCAGGCGAACAGCTTGGCCCAGTTGCGCGCCTTGCGCTTTTTCCAGTGGCCGCGGTGGTAGGCGTCCGAGACGATGATGGGCGCCACCGAGGTGGCTTCTGCGAACACCATCTGCTCATGCACGGTGTCCACCTTGCCCCAGCTCGCCGCCTCCTTGAGCGTGGAGGACGAGCAGGCTCCGTCGCGCACGTCGGCCACCGTGATCTGCACCGCGTACTTGTGCATCTCCACGTCCTCGTGGCCGAGGATTTCGGCGCACACCACCGTATCCTGCGCAAAGTTCTTCGGCACGCCGCCGCCCACCATGAACAGCGCCGTTGTGCCGGCGGCGAGCTTGATCTCCGTCAGCTCCCGGAAATCGCCGCCGCTGTCGATGGTGAGGTAGGGTTTCTTGGCCTTCCGCCGTTCCACCTGGTGCTTGACGATGCCGAAGCCCGCCGAACAATCCGAAAAGGCCGGAACGAAAATCGGCACGCCCTTCTCGTAGGCGCGCTGGATGAGCGAATCCTTCTTCTTGGCGTTGCCGGCCGCCAGCCATTTGCCGAGCTCGTAGATGAACTCGCGTGAGGTGTAGGGCCGGGGCTCCAGCTGGTTGCAGATCTCGTAGATCGTGGCGTCGACGTGCTGGAGCTCTTCCTCGTCGATGTAGGTGTCGTAGATGCGGTCGATGTAGAGTGAGCGCAGGATGTTGTCGTCGGGAATTTCCTTGGCCTGATAGTGCTTGAAGCCTAGCGCCTCGAGAAAATCCATGTCGATGATGGACGCGCCCGTGGCGACGATCGCATCGGCCATGTTGTACTCCACCATGTCCCGCCAGACGTGCAGGCAACCGCCCGCGCCGGTGGATCCGGCCATGATGAGCCAGGTGGAGCAGGTCTTGTCGGCCAGCGCCATGTTCAGGATTTCCGCCGCGCGCGCAGCGTCGCGGCTGGTGAAGCTCATCTTGCGCCAGGCGTCGATGATGGGGCGGGCGTCGAACGTGGTGACGTCGATGTGCTCCACGGGCGTGGAGAGCAACTCCGCCTTCTTGTTGTCGCGCTTCTTGGGTTTGGGGGCGGATTTGGCTTTGGCCATCGGGGGCTCCTCGTCGCATGCGGCGGCGTCGGCATGGGGCCAACCGCGCGGACGCTCCGCCTACGCGCGATCGCGCGTGCACATAGGGCAAACAGCGGGGAATGCAAGCGTCTGGACGCTTCGTGACTTGAAGCCCGCGCCGCCGGGCCCGATCATCCGCACCGGTCCGGGGCGCCGCGTCCGCCGCCCGCGTCGACCGTGTTGGAGACAGTGCATGGCCGGAGCGGATCAGGGAACGGCGGGCGCGCCGGCGCGACAGCGGGGGTTCCTCGGGTTTGTGGAGCGCGTGGGTAACCTGCTGCCGGACCCGGTCATGATCTTCGTGTGGCTGATCGCCATCCTCATGGTCGTCTCTGCGGTGGCGGCGCAGCAGGGTTGGTCCGCCGCCCTCGCCTACGCGGGAGACAAGCCGCCGCCGTTCGCCACGCTGGAGAACGGCGTGCTGAGTTATCGCGCGGAATCCCTGTTCTCGGCGGAGAACGTCCAGCGCCTGTTCACGGAGATGCCGCGCACGCTGACCGGCTTCGCGCCGCTGGGGATCGTGCTGCTGGTGATGTTCGGCGCCGGCGTGGCGGAGCGGGTGGGCCTCTTCAGCGCCCTGATCCGCGCCAGCCTGCGCAACGCGCCGCGCGTGGTGCTGACGCCGCTGGTCTGCATCATCGGCATGACGTCCCACCACGCCTCGGACGCGGCCTACGTCGTGTTCATCCCGCTGGCGGCGATGCTGTACGCGGCGGTGGGGCGCCATCCGCTGGTGGGCCTCGCGGCCGCGTTCGCGGCGGTATCGGGCGGATACGCCGGCAACATCACGCCAGGCCAGATCGATGTGCTCCTGTTCGGGTTCACGCAGGAAGCCGCGCGGATCATCGACCCCGCATGGTCGATGAACCCCATCGGCAACTGGTGGTTCATCCTGGCCATCGTCGTCGTGTTCACGCCCATCATCTGGTTCGTGACCGACCGCATCGTGGAGCCGCGCCTTGGGCCCTGGGGCGGCACGGTGGACGAAGCGTTGAGGGCGGAACTCGCCCAATCCGCCGTGACGCCGGCGGAGAAGCGCGGCTTGGCGTGGGCAGGGGTTGCGGCGGTGCTGGTCGTCGGGTCCTTCGCGGCGCTTGCATTGTGGCCGGGCTATTCCCCGCTGATTGACCAGACCAAGGAGGGGCCGGCGCGGCTGCAGCCGTTCTACGGCGCGCTGGTGGCGGGCTTCATGCTGCTGTTCTTGCTGTGCGGCATGGCGTTCGGCGTGGCGACGGGCGCCGTGCGCTCCTCGCGGGACGTCATCGACCGGATGATCGACGGCATCCGCTCGATGGCGCCGTACATCGTGTTCGCCCTGTTCGCGGCGCACTTCGTGGCGATGTTCAACTGGTCGCGGCTCGGTCCCATCGCGGCGATCAACGGCGCCGAGGTGCTGAAGGCGATGGATCTGCCATCGCCCGCGCTGCTGGTGAGCGTGCTGGGCTTCTCCTCGTTCCTTGACCTGTTCATCGGGTCGGCCACCGCCAAGTGGAGCGCGCTATCGCCCGTCGTGGTGCCGATGTTCATGCTGCTGGGGATATCCCCGGAGATGACGACGGCCGCCTACCGCATGGGCGACAGCTTCACCAACATCATGACGCCGCTCATGTCCTACTTTCCGCTGATCCTCGGGTTCGCCCGGCGGTGGGAGCCCGACTTCGGCGTGGGATCGCTGCTGTCGCTGATGCTGCCGTTCGCGCTGTGCTTCGCGGCGGCGGGCGTGACGATGACCGCGGCGTGGGTGGTGTTCGACCTGCCGCTGGGCCCCGGCGCCAGCGTGCACTACACGCCGCCCGGCGGGCTCATGGCGCCGTGAGGGATGACGTTTCCCGACCGCGCCTGTAAACTCTGCACTCGGGTAAGCCGCCGGGGAAGAGGCTATGCACGGTGCGGCTGCCGCAGAGGCCTTTGCAAAAGATGCGCGATTTGCGCGCGCCTGCATCACAGCCATGGCGGCGATTCTGGTCTCGGGCTTCGTGGTGCAACTTGCCACGGGCCGGTCGAGCTTCTCTGCGCCGCTGATCGTTCACGCCCATGCCGTCCTGTTCATGGGGTGGGTGGCGATCGTGCTGACGCAGACGTGGCTGGCTGCGGCAGGGACTGTCTCCGTGCACCGCATGATTGGGCGGCTGGCGCTGGTCTACAGCCTCGCCATGCTGGTGTCCGGCGTGCTGGTGACGTCGGCGGCGGTGCAGACAGGGCGCGTGCCGTTCTTCTTCCAGCCGCAGCATTTCCTGGTGGCCGATCCGGTCAGCCTGGTCGCATTCCTCGCTCTGCTCGGCGGCGCGGTCCTCATGCGCAAACGCACAGACTGGCACGCGCGCCTGCAGATCGGCGCCTTCGCAGCCCTCATGGGGCCCGGCGTCGGGCGCCTGCTACCGATGCCCCTGCTAGCGCCCTGGGCGTTCGAAACGGCCGTGCTCGTGGGGCTGTTTGGGCCTCTGGCGGGCATCGTCCGGGACATGCGCGCATCCGGTCGTGTGCACCCGGCTTGGCTCTGGGCGATAGGCGTTGTGGTCGGCGCGCTGGTGCTCGCCCGCGTAATCGCGTTCACACCGATCGGCGACGGCCTCTACTCAGCGACCACGGCCGGCGGCCCGATGGCGGGCACCGACGGACGGGCGTTTCCGCTCCCGCCGGGCCCGCCGCCGGGTCCCTGAGCCTACTTCCGGCGCGGTTTGCGTTTGCGGTCGGCCAGCTGGATGACGCCCGGCTGGGCGTCCGCTTGCGCAACGTCAACGAACATCGAAGCCCACGGCGCGTCCTCGCTGACCACCGTCACGGTGTCGCCGAAGCCGTTGAACCGGGTGCCCATCGCGACGCCGTAGGCGCCCAGCATCCCGATTTCCACGTGGTCGCCCTCGCGGATGTCCGCCGGCAGCAGGAAGGGGCCCTGGGCGGCGTCGATGGAGTCGCACGTCGGCCCGAAGAACCGGAACGGCGCGAGCTTCGCCCGCGACCCGCCTTCGCGGATGTGCTTGACCGGGAACGGCCACTTCACGTGGACGGCGTCGAACAGGTTGCCGTACGCGCCGTCGTTCAGATAGAGCGCGTCGCCCTTGCGAAGATCGACCCGCGTGACGATGGAGCCTGCCTCCGCCACCAGTGCGCGCCCGGGCTCCGCCCACAGCACTGCGTTCTGCGCCACGAACATCTGTTCGAAGGCTTCCTTGATCTCGCGCACGTAGGCGCTCATCTCGGGCGGCTGCATGCCGGGATAGATCGCCGGGAAGCCGCCGCCGACGTCCACGATGTCCACGACCGCGCCGGCCTTGATGATCGCGCGGTTGGCGTCGAGCATGGCGGCCTTGAACGCCAGCGGCCGCATGCACTGGCTGCCGACGTGGAAGGAAACGCCCATCATCTCTTCGGTCGCGCCGCGCGCGCGGCGCAGGAGCGCTGGCGCGTCGGCGGCCGAGACGCCGAACTTCGACGTCAGCGGCAGGGACGCGCCGTCGTTCGACACCGCAAGCCGCACCATCAGGGTCAGATCGCGCGCGCCGTTGGTTTCGGCGAGGATCTTGTCCAGCTCGTCCTCGGTGTCGAGCACGAAGGTGCGCACGCCGAAGTCGTGGTAGGCGCGCCCGATGGCGCGGCGGGATTTCACAGGGTGCATGAAGGCGAGCTTCGCCTCGGGCCCGAAGCGTTCCGCCACCAGACGGACCTCGTTCTCGGAGGCCACGTCAAAGCCGCGCACGCCCGCCGCCCAAAGCGCATCGAGCACCCACGGGGAGGGGTTCGCCTTCACGGCGTAGAAAATCTCGCCCGGGAAGTTTTCCCGGAACCATTGCCCTGCCGCCGTCACCCGGTGCGGACGTGCGATCGCCATCGGCCCTTCGGGCGCGAGCGCGCGCACGGCGTCAGCCGGCGACGGAAAGACAAGCGACTGGATGTTCTCCATCCGGCAGCCCCTCAATCTCGAAGCGCCACGGACGCAACTGTCCTGTGGTGTGGCGCGATGTGAACCCAGGCCGGCGTTAGTCGGACATGCCTAATGTCAGGTCCGCACCCTTCGCCGCCTTCAACCTCGAGAGGTGTGGACGGGAGCTTACGCCGGAGGCCGTGCCATCGTGCGCAGGTGCGCCTGACAGTCGGTCCCCGTGTGGCCTGGGCCGAGGGGTACGTTAGTGGACGCTGTTTCCAGGTCCGCCGGTGAGCGCGAAATAGGGGTATCCCCACCCAATGTAAAGACGAAATGGCGGCCGGGGTGAAAATCGTTCCGGCCCTTGGCCGCCAAAGGCTGCGCCGCGACGAAAGATTGACGGACCGTGAACGGCCCGCGGCGCGCCCGGCTTTGTCACGTAAATGTCACATATAGTTCAATCCGCCGTCATTGCCCCTCTGTAGCTGACGCACGAGCGTTGCGGGACGCACTCGGAGGCGGTGGGGCATGTTCGGCGTGCAACCGTCCGTGTTGCGCCGGAGCGGCCATGCCGCGTCAAACGCGCATTCGGGGCGGGCCGGCGGGGGCCGGCCGTTGAAGCGGGGCCGGTGGATCGGGCTTGCCATGCGCACGTTCGGGGCGGAAACCGTCCCGCCGGCGAGTGTGGTGCGGGAGAGGGTTTGCATGGGCCAGTTCAATCCCGGCCGGCTCATCGCGGGCCTGGTCGCGATGGCCGCAGCAGCGACATTGACGCTCGCCAACCCGGCGCTCGCACAGTCCCGTGACATCACGGGCGCAGGGGCCACTTTCCCCGCGCCGATCTACATGAAGTGGGCCGAACAGTACGCCGAAAGCGGCGGCGGCACGCTCAACTACCAGGCCGTCGGCTCGGGCGCCGGTGTCACCCAGATCGTCAACCGCACCGTGGATTTCGGCGCATCGGATTCCGCGGTCGCCACCGCGCGCCTCTCCAGCCAGAACCTGTTGCAGTTTCCCGCCGTCGTCGGCGGCGTGGTCATGGTGGTGAACATTCCCGGTGTGAACGGGGACAACGTGCGCCTGACCGGCCCCATCGTCGCCGACATCTATCTGGGGCGCGTCCGGCTCTGGAACGATCCGAAGATCGCCGCGCTCAACCCGGGAATACGCCTGCCCCTGGCCGCCATCGCGCCGGCCTACCGGGCCGATTCCTCGGGCACCACCAACATCTTCACGGACTACCTCGCCAAGGTCAGCCCCGAGTTCAAGGAGCGCATCGGCGCCGGCAACTCGGTGGCGTGGCGTGCGGGCATCGGCGCGCCGGGCAACGCGGGCGTGGCGGGCGTCGTCAAGAACATCCGCGGCGGCATCGGGTACGTCGAGTACGCCTATGCGTCGGAAAACAACATGCGCACGGCCATGCTGCAGAATGCATCCGGCCGCTTCGTGCGCCCCAGCATGACGGCCATCGCCACGTCGGCGGCCTCGGTGGACTGGGCCAAGGCCGAAAACCTCGCCGTCAACATGAACAACACCGTGGGGCCCGACAACTGGCCCATCGTGGGCGCGACATACATCCTTGTGCCGAAGAATCCGCCGAACGCGGAGCGGTCCCGGGCGGTGCTGCGCTTTTTCGACTGGGCATTCCGGAGCGGCCAACCGGCTGCGGAGGAGCTGCACTACGTGATGTTGCCGCCCGAAGTGCATGCCCGCGTCCGCGAAAGCTGGGCGCAGGTCCGCTTTGACGGGCGCCCCGTCTGGACACCGGCGCGGCCCTAGCGCAGCGATAGTCGCGAGAACGACGATGATCCTCCCTCCGCGCACGCCAGGGGCCGATTTTCCGGCGCCGCCCCCGCCGACCGACGGGAGCGTGCGCGGATGACCGCCCGGATCCAGATCGCCAAGGGACGCACGGTCCACCCGTTGGACGTCGGCTACCGCGTCATTCTCTACGCCGCAGCGGCCGTCATCCTGGTGACGCTCGGCGCCATCCTTCTGATCCTGTTCGATTCGGGCCGCGTGGCGTTCGAGGAGTTCGGTCTGGCGTTCGTGTGGACGAACCAGTGGAACCCCGTGAAGGACCTGTACGGCGCGGCCCCCGCCATCGTCGGCACGCTGGCCACGTCGCTCATCGCGCTCGTGATCGCCTGGCCGCTGGGTTTCGGCATCGCCTACGCGCTAACGGAAATCTGCCCCGCGCAGGTGCGCACCCCGCTCGGCGTGCTGGTGGAGTTGCTCGCCGCGGTGCCCAGCATCGTCTACGGCATGTGGGGCTTCTTCGTCCTTGCGCCTGTGATGTCCAACAGCATCCAGCCGTGGCTGACGGCGACCTTCGCGTTCCTCCCCCCGGTGGGGGATTTCTACTGGTTCACAGGCCCGCCCTTCGGCGTGGGCCTGATGACCGCCAGCATCATCCTCGCCATCATGATCCTTCCGTTCATCGTGGCGGCGACGCGGGACGTGCTCCAGACGGTGCCGCAGATCCTCAAGGATGGCGGCTACGCCATGGGCGCGACCCGCTGGGAAGTCGTCACCGGCATCGTGATCCCCGCGGTGCGGGGATCGCTCTTCGGCGCTGTTTTCCTCGGCCTCGGACGCGCCCTGGGCGAGACGATGGCCGTGACGTTCGTCATCGGCAACGCCAACCGCCTGCCGGACAGCTTTTTCGCACCGTCCGCCAGCATCGCCTCCATCATCGCCAATGAATTCCCAGACGCCGACCAGGGGTCGCTCAAGCTGGCGGCGCTGTTTGCGTTGGGCTTCATCCTGTTCGTGGTGTCGTTCTTCGTCCTGGCGCTGGCGCGCCTGCTGCTGAGACAGGGCCGCCTCGCATGACGATCACCGCCATCAATCCCCGCAAGTACAACACGCGCAAACTGCTCTCCGCGACGATGACGGGGGTATGCCTCGCGGCGGCCGTCGTGGGTCTCGTGGTGCTGGCGCTGATCCTCTTCACGCTGATCCAGAAGGGGTTCGCGGGCCTGTCGCTGACGCTCTTCACCGAGACGATGAAGACACCGGGTCAGGGCGGGGGGCTGGCCAACGCCATCGTGGGCAGCCTGATCCAGGTGGGGTTGGGAATGCTGTGGGGCGCGCCGCTGGGCATCGCCGCTGGCGTCTATCTTTCCGAGGTCGGCCGCAACGGCCGCTTCGCCTCGGTGGTGCGCTTCGTCAACGACATCCTGCTCAGCGCGCCCTCGGTGCTCATCGGCCTCTTTGTGTACCAGATCGTCGTGGTGCCCATGGGCGGGTTCTCCGCCATCGCGGGATCGATCGCGCTGGCGCTGCTAGCCATGCCGGTCATCGCGCGCACCACCGAAGATATCATGAAGCTGGTGCCGGACGGCTACCGCGACGGCTCCGCCGCGTTGGGCGCGCGCGACAGCGTGACGGTGGCGCGCGTGATCATGCCGGCTGCGTTTCAGGGCATCCTCACCGGCATCCTGCTGGCGGTGGCGCGCATCTCCGGGGAAACCGCGCCGCTGATATTCACCTCGCTGGGCAGCTCAAACTGGTCGGAGGACCTGACCCGGCCCATGGCCAGCCTGCCGATCGCGATCTACCGCTACGCCTCAAGCCCCTACGAGGAGTGGATCAATCTGGCGTGGGCCGGCGCGCTCGTGATCACGGTGGGGGTGCTGATCCTCAACATCCTGGGCCGGCTGTCGCACTACCTTGTCTCCCGGGGACGGTAGACGTCAGGCGCGCGTGGTGGTGGACGCCGTCCGCTTCTTCGGCCGCAGCGCGCGAAGCCGCCGCCAGAAGCGCTTCTTCTCCGGCTTGGGCAAGGGCTGCAGGTTGCGCAGGAAATCCTCCGCGCACGCGCGCCAGGAAAACTTCTCCGCGTATGCGCGCGTGACGGCGCGATCCATGGTCAGCGCCTGCAGGCACGCTTCGCGCAGGTCATCGGACACCGCGCCGGCGTTGGATCCCGGGATGATGTCCTTCGGCCCCGGCGCGTTGAAACCCGCCACGGGCGTGCCCGCGGCCATGGCCTCCAGGATCACCAGGCCGAACGTGTCGGTGAAGCTCGGAAACACGAAGACGTCGGCGTCCGCGTAGTGTTGCGCCAGCTCTTCGCCGAACTTGGGGCCGGTGAACCGGGCTTCCGGGTACCGCTGCTCCAGGTCTTCCTTTTGCGGGCCGCCGCCGACGACAACCTTGGACCCCGGCAGGTCCAGCTTGAGGAACGCCTCGATGTTCTTCTCCACCGCCACCCGGCCCACGTACACGAACACGGGTCGCGCGAGACCGGCGTACACGCCGCCGTCGGCCCCGCGGCGACCGGGGTTGAAGAGCTCGGTGTCGACGCCGCGGCTCCAGACCGTCAGGTTGCGGATGCCGCGCTCCTCAAGCTGGGCCTTCATGGACGGCGTGGCCACCATCACGCGCCCGCTCTTGCCATGGAACGCCCGCATGTAGGCGTAGCCCGCCATGAGTGGGATCCACCAGAAGCGGGCGTGGACGTACTCGGGAAACTGGGTGTGGTAGCTGGTCGTGTAGGGGAAGTTGTATTGCCGGCAGATCGTGCGCATGGCCCACCCCAGTGTCCCCTCGGTGGCGATGTGGACGGCGTCCGGCGCAAACGCCTGGAACCGCTCCTCCACATCGTCCTTCGCCCACAGCGCCAGGCGGATTTCCTCGTACGTTATCAACGGGATCGTCTTGTAGCCGTCGGACGGAGACACAACCTCCACTTCCACCCCCATGGCGCGCAACTCCGCGATCGTCCGCGACAGCGTGCGCACCACGCCGTTCACCTGCGGCTCCCAGGCGTCGGTGACGAGCATGAGGCGCGTGGGATCCTGGTCGGGGGGCGCGGGTTTCACGGGGCGGGTCCTGGCAGGGCGGCGCCGAAGCAGTGGCGTCGGCGCGGCGGTGGGCCGATATAAGGGCGTCGCACGACCGAGTCACCCGTTCCGGGCGGCGGCGGGTTGTGCGGGGACACACATGGGAGTGCGCGATGGCCGATAGCGCCGGGCCGCCGGGGTCAGGGTTCGCCACCCTCGATTGGGATGCGCTGGACGCCCAGCGGTTCGCCCCGGAAGACGCCGTCCTGGAGTCGCTGCTCGCCGCCTCGCCGCTGGACGCCGCCGCCCGCGCGGGCGTGCAGGCGGAAGCGCGCGACGTCGTCCGTCGCGCCCGCGCGCTCAAGCGCCGCAAGGGCGTGATGGAAAGTTTCCTGGAGGAGTTCGGCCTCTCCAACGCCGAGGGGCTGGCGCTGATGTGCCTCGCCGAGGCGCTCCTGCGGGTGCCTGACGCGGAGACCGCCGACAAGCTCATCGCCGAGAAAATCAGCTCCGGCCGCTGGGCGGAGCACCTCGGCCGGTCGGACTCCTGGCTCGTCAACGCGGGGACCTGGGGGCTCATGCTCACGGGCAGGGTCGTGGCGCTGAACGAGGATCTCAAGACCGACTTCGCCGGCTTCATGAGGCGGTTCGTCTCGCGTGCGGGGGAGCCGGTGGTCCGTGCGGGCGCGATGCAGGCCATGCGCATTCTCGGCGAACAGTTCGTGCTTGGCCGCACCATGCCCGAAGCGCTGAAGCGCGGGCGCGGGTACGTGCGCGCCGGCGAGGCCAGCTTCTTCTCCTTCGACATGCTGGGAGAGGGCGCGCGCACCGCGGCGGACGCCGCCCGCTACTTCGAGAGCTACGCCGACGCGATCCGCGCGGTGGGCGCCGACGGCGAGGGCGGCCCCACGCACCGGTCCGGCATTTCGGTGAAGCTGTCGGCGCTCCATCCGCGCTACGACGCGCGCCAGGAGGATCGCGTTTTCGGCGAGCTCTACGGCCGCGTGGTCGATCTGTGCGCGCTCGCCCGGGACGCCGACGTCAACCTGTGTCTCGACGCGGAGGAGACCGAGCGGCTGGTCCTTTCGTTCAAGCTGCTTGACCGCCTCGCCGGCGAGCCCGCGCTCCAGGGCTGGACGGGCCTTGGCCTCGCGCTGCAGGCCTACCAGAAGCGTTCGCGGGCGGCGGTGGCGATGCTGGCGGAGCTGGCCCGGGCGCGACGCACGCGCCTGATGGTGAGGCTGGTGAAGGGCGCCTACTGGGACGGCGAGATCAAGCGCGCGCAGGTGATGGGCCGGCCCGACTATCCCGTGTTCACCACCAAGGCCGCGACGGACCTGAGCTATATCGTCTGCGCGGGCGACCTGCTGGACGCGGCGGACCGGCTGTATCCGCAATTCGCCACGCACAACGCCCACACGGCGGTGGCGGTGGACCGGATGGCGGCGTCGCGGGGCGTGACCGCCTTCGAGTTCCAGCGCCTGCACGGCATGGGCGAGGCCCTCTACGCCGCCGCCGGCTTCCAGGCGCCCGTGCGGGTCTATGCGCCGGTCGGCGGGCATGAGGACCTGCTACCCTATCTCGTGCGCAGGCTGCTGGAGAACGGCGCCAATACATCGTTCGTGCACTCGTTCCTGGATGACGACGTCTCCCCCGACCTCGTCGCCGCCGACCCCGTCGCGCGTGTCGAGGCCGCCCCGCGCCGCCACCCGCGCTTGCCGGCGCCGCCGGCCCTCTACGGGGCGAGCCGGCGCAACTCCACCGGGCCTGACCTGTCCATCGCCGCCGACCGGGCGCGTCTGACGCTGGCCGTCCACATGCTGGACGCCACGCCCGTGATGGCGCCGGACGCGGGCGCGCTGGCGCGGGCCAAGGGCGCGACGCGCCATGCTCCCCACGACGGAGACCATGTCGTCGGCGTCGCCGTGGACTCCAACCTCGCGGATGTCGCCGCCATGATCGCGGAGGCCGCCGCTGCGCAGCCTGCGTGGGACGCGCTCGGCGGCGGGGCGCGGGCGCGCCATCTGCGCGCCATGGGCGATGCGCTGGCGCAGTCGACGGACGCGCTCGTGGCGCTGCTCGCACGCGAGGGCGGGCGAACGCTCCAGGATGGCGTGGACGAGGTGCGCGAAGCGGTGGATTTCTGCCGGTACTACGCCGCCGAGGCGGAGCGGCAGTTCGGCGCGCCGGTGCGCCTGCCGGGCCCCGCAGGCGAAACGAACACGCTGGCGTTGCACGGCCGCGGCGTGTTCGCCTGCATCAGCCCGTGGAATTTCCCGCTGGCGATCTTCACGGGACAGCTGGCCGCGGCGCTCGCTGCGGGCAACACCGTCATCGCCAAGCCTGCGGAGCAGACGCCGCTGATCGCGGCGGAGGCGGTGCGTCTGTTCCGGGCCGCGGGTCTTCCCGCCAACGTCCTGCATCTTGCCATTGGGCCGGGCGACACCATCGGCGCAGCGCTCACCGGCGATGCGCGCATCGCCGGCGTCTGCTTCACGGGCTCCACCGAGACGGCCCGCCGCATCCATCGCACGCTGGCCGCGCGTGAGGGCGCCATTCCCGTGCTCATCGCCGAGACCGGCGGTCTCAACGCGCTGTTCGTCGATACGACGGCCCTGCCCGAACAGGTGGTGGACGATGCGGTGCTCTCGGCGTTCGGCTCCGCGGGGCAGCGCTGTTCGGCGCTGCGGTTGCTGTTCCTACCGCACGAGACGGCCGACCTGATCGTGGAAAAACTCATCGGCGCGGTCGAGGAGCTGCGCCTGGGCGATCCCGCCGATCCCCGCACCGACGTCGGTCCCGTGATCGACTCGGAAGCGCGCGCCATGCTGGACGCCCACCTGGCGCGGATGCGCACGGAAGCGACGGTGTTGATGCAGCGCGACGTGTCCGGCCTCAAGGGATCGTTCTTCGGCCCCGCCATCGTGGCGGCGCCGTCGATGGATGTTCTCGACCGGGAGATTTTCGGTCCGATCCTGCACGTCGTCCGCTACGACCCGGCGGACATCGCCTCCGTCGGCGCGCGTCTGGCGCAGAAGGGCTACGGCCTTACGCTGGGTGTGCACTCGCGTCTCGACAGCTTCGCCCGGGCGGTGCAGGACGCCGTGCCGGCGGGCAACGTCTACGTCAATCGCTCGATGATCGGGGCCGTCGTGGGCGTTCAGCCGTTCGGCGGCGTGGGCTTGTCCGGCACCGGCCCGAAGGCCGGCGGCCCGCACTACCTTGCGCGGTTCGCCAGCGAGCGCACGGTCACCGTCAACATCACGGCGCAGGGCGGCGATCCCACGCTTCTCAACCTCTGAAGGGACGATACATCGTGAGCGAGTCCGACAACGTCACGCCCCTGCGGCCGCCGGAGCCCCGCAAGCCGCTGTTCGACGTGCGCGATCCGAAATCGCAGACCATCCTGGTCTACGCGTTGACGGTGATGGCGTTCGGCATCAACTGGATCGGCAACCAGTTCGTGGCCTGGATCGGCCTGGGCCTGGGCGTCGCGGCCCTGGCCATCGCCGCGTCGAAGCGCGACGAAGGCCCGTTCTGGGCCCGCTCCCATTTCGAGTTCGCGCTGCGCACGATCATCATCGCCGCCGTGGCCTGGACGATCGTCAGCATCATCGGCGTCATCCCGATCCTCGGCTGGATCATCGCATGGCTGGTGAAGCCCATCGTGATGATCTGGGTCGTCGTGCGCGCGGCGGTGGGTTTCCTGCGCGCGAGCGAGACCAAGGTGATCGACAATCCCGTGACGTGGCTGATCTGACGCGCGCTACTTCTTCAGGCACATCAGCAGGCCATCGCCCACACCGGCCATCACGGCATGGACACGTGCGTCGGCGCGCGCCTTCCGCGCGATCGCCCGCAAGGCCTGGGTGTCGGGATCGTCCGCGTCGGCCAAGGCCACCTTGCCGTCCCACAACACGTTGTCGAACAGCAGCACGCCGCCCGGACGCAGCAGCGCGAGGCAGCGCTCGTAGTAGGCGTCATAGCCTGTCTTGTCGGCGTCGATGAACGCCAGATCGTAGTGCCCCGCCTCGCCGCTGCGCAGCACGGCGTCGAGCGTCTCGACGGCGGGGCGCAGGTGGAGATCGATCATGGCGTCGACGCCCGCCTCCGCCCAATACCGGCGCGCATGCTGTGTCCACGTCTCGCTGACGTCGCATGCGAGGATGCGCGCGCCGGCATGCATCTCCCGCATGGCGAGCGCCACGACGAGGGAGGAGTATCCCGTGAACACGCCCACCTCGATGGCGCGCCGGGCGTTGAGCAGCCGCGCAATCCACGCCATGAGCGCGCCCTGTTCGGCGCTGATCTGCATGCCCGCCGCCCGTCCGAGCGCCGCGGTTTCCGCGCGGCACTTCGCGAGCGCAGGATGTTCCGGGGGATTGGCCGCGGCGAGATAGGCCACGATCTCGGGCGTCAGCCCCAGCGATGACGACATGGGCGAACGGCTCCCGATCAGGTGTCGGCGATGGCGTCCCGGTAGGCGCGATCGCGACGTGGCAGCGCAAGGTAGGCTTGCGAGCGCATCTCCATCAAGCGGGAAGCGGTGCGCTCGAACTCGAAACTCTGGTCGCCCGTCGGGTAGAGGTCCTGCGGTTGCGCGTCGGCAGTGGCCACGAGCTTCGTCTTGGCCTCGTAGAGCGCGTCGACCAGCGTGCGGAACCGCGCGGCTTCCTCGCGCATCGCGGGCGTGAATCGGGGAATGCCCTCCACGAGCACAGTGTGGAACCGCTCGGCGATTTCCAGGTAGTCGGCGGCGCCGAGGGGGCGGGCGCACAGGTCCTGAAACGTCAGGCGCGCGCACCCGGCGGCGGCGCGCGCCACGTGCAGCGTGCGGCCCTGGACTACAAGCGTCACCGGCTGCGGCGCGGCGCCGAGGGTGAGGCGTTCCCACGCGCCGTCGAGCGCCTCGGATGCGGCGGGGCCGAGCGGGGCGTAGTAGACCGGCGCAGCCATCAGGCGCTCCAACCGGTAATCGCGCGCGGCGTCGATCTCCACCACCTCCAGCTTGTCCTGCACGAGCGCGACGAAGGGGAGGAAGAGCTGGCGGTTCAGGCCGTTCTTGTAGAGGTCCACCGGCGGGCGGTTGGAGGTCGCCACCACCACCACGTCCAGCGCAAACAGCCGTTCGAACAAGCGCCCGAGGATCATGGCGTCGGCGATGTCGGTGACGGCGAATTCGTCGAAGCACAGAAGCTGCGCCTGCGCCGCCACGGCGCGCGCGGCGTCGGCGATTAGGGTGTCCTGTCCCGCGGCCTTCTTGCGCGCTTCACGCAGGAACGCGTGCTGGGACAGCATGAACTCGTGGAAGTGCGCCCGTCGCTTGCGGCGGACCGGGGCGGCCTCGAAGAAGAGATCCATCAGCATAGACTTGCCCCGCCCGACGGGGCCCCAGAGGTACAGTCCACGCGGCGGCGGCTGCCCGACGCCCAGAAAGGATTTCGGCCTCCACTGCGCCAGCGCCTCAGCCAGTGCGTCGAGCCGCGCTGCGGCCGCCGCCTGCGCGGGATCGGGCGCCAACGCGCCTGAAGCGATGCGCTCGCGATAATCGTCCAGCACGCCGCCCACGCGACCGCCTAGCTTTCCACGGCCATGTCGCGGCGCACCGCGTCCAGGGTCACGGCGGGCCCGCCTGGAAGCACCCGCCACTCCGGCCCGCGCCGCCAGATCAGCAGCGGCAGGCGCGGGTCGATGTCGTTCTCCCGCAAGATGGCGGCGACCCGATCCCACGAGGCCCGGCCCCACTCCACGTATCCTTCGCGCGCGGCCGCGTCGGCCGAGACAGGGGCGATGGCGTCGCCCGCGGCCCACCGTTCCAGCGCTGTCCAGTCGCGGGACTCCGCGAGCGCGGCGGCGGCGGGATCGGCTTCGGGCGCAGAGCGGGGCGCCACGACCACCATGCGGATCTCCATCTCCTCCTGGGACAGCGCCGCCACCGCCGCGGCGTCCAGGCGGCCGCAGTCTGCGCAGTCCGGCGCGGTGAACGCCCACACGATCGGCCCCGTGCTGTCGGAGCCGGTCCACGGCGAATCGGCGAGCGCGTCGGCGATTTCGTCGGTCTCCGCCACCAGCGTGACGGGCCCCGCCAGCCGCTGGGCGTGCTGGCTCCAAAGGCTGAAGCCGGCCAGCCCGGCCGCCCCGAAGGCGATGGCGCACACAAGGCCCAGCAGGGCCGGGCGTTCCACGCGACGGACTGAGGCGTTCAAGCGGGGCTCCCGATCAGGACGCGCCCCCGGTTCGGGGGGCGCGATCACAAACCGCGTCTCCCCATCCGGCGCAAGCGCTCCTGTGCAGACCCCCGACCCGGGGCGGATGCTTCCCATGCACGGTGGAGCGTGGTCTGTTCCGCCGCCAAACCCGCACGTCCCCGATTCCGTCGCGAGATCCCCTCCGCCATGGCGCTCCGAGCCGACCACCTTCCCGACGCCCCCCAGGACCCTCCGCGCGCGGACCAGCGGCACATCATCGACGTGCTGATCGAGGAGCGCTGTCCCCAGCTTGCCGGGAGCCCGTCGTGGCCGCTGGTGCGCCCGGCCATCTATCGCCTCCTGCACTACAAGGAGGCCCGCCGCATGGCCGACGACATCGGCCCCATGAGCGGGCGCGACGCCATGGAGTACATGTCCGCCCTGCTCAGCCTGCGGCTCGACGTGCGCGGCCTCGAGCGGATTCCCAAGGCCGGCCGGTGCGTGATCGTGGCCAACCATCCCACCGGCATCGCCGACGGCGCGGCGGTGTACGACGCGCTGAAGCCGGTGCGTCCGGACATCATGTTCTTCGCCAACGCCGATGCGCACCGCGTGTGCCCCGGCTTCCACGACTCGCTGGTGGCGGTGGAGTGGGTGACCGCCAAGCGCACCATCGAAAAGACCAAGCAGACCCTGCGCGCGGCCCACAAGGCGTTCGCGGAGGAGCGCCCGATCATGATCTTCCCTGCAGGCAAGCTCGCGCGCCTCATCGACGGCGAGATCCAGGATCCGGTGTGGGAGCCATCGGCGGTTTCGCTCGCGCGCAAGCACGACGCCGCCATGATCCCCATCTGGATGGACGGCCCGTATCCGTTCTTCTTTCACACCTTCGACCGGATTTCGAAGGAACTGCGCGACATCACGTTGTTCCACGAGCTGCTGAACAAGAAGGGCAAGCTGTTTTCCCTCAAGGTGGGCCCGCCGATCCCGCCGTCGCGGCTCGCGGGCGCCGCCGAGGACGTGACGCTGGCGCTGAAGCGGTACGTGGAAAAGGACCTGCCGCGGGACATGGATCGCGCCTTTCCCGGCGTGTGAACGGATGAAGCGCCCCGCTGGCGCCGCGCCGCATTCCATAGGAGGGTGCGCCGCTGAAGGACTGGAGCTTCCATGGTCGGCCCCACGACGTCCCAGGCGTCCCACGCACGCGCCGCGCGCAAGGCGCCCAAGCAGAACCTGCAGTCCCTGCTGGACGAGCTGTGCGGCCTTGTGGACTGCGGCCTGAACCCGCTGGCGAAGGATGCGGTCACGCTGCGTGAGTTGCTCGGCGCGGTCGGTCGGCGGTCGTACGGGCCCTTGCTGCTGGTGATCGGCCTGTTCTCGATATCCCCCGCCACGGTGGTTCCGGGCATGACGTGGCTGTCGGCCGGGCTCACCCTCGTGGTGGCGCTGCAGATGGCGCTCGGGATGCAGCGACCCTGGTTGCCGAAAGGGGCGCTGGACCGGTCGATATCCCGGGACCTCGTGGTCAAGGGCGTGAACGGGTTCCGGCCGTGGGCGCGCCGCATCGACAGCTTTCTCAAGCCGCGCCTGACGTTCCTGGCGGCGGCCCCGTTCGTGAACCTCATCGCCCTGCTGTGCGCAGCGGCGGCGCTGATCACCATTCCGCTCGGGTTCATTCCGTTCGCGCCCATTGCGCCCGGGCTGGTGATCGTGATCTTCGGGCTCGGCATGACGGCCCGCGACGGCCTGCTGCTGCTGCTGGGCGTGGCGGGCGTCGCCGGCACGGCGGCGCTGAGCTGGCCGCTCATCTCACGGGTGCTGGAGCAGGCGTCGCGGATGCTCGCCTGACGCCTATGACGCGCGCGGCTCGTGCTGGTAGGTGACGGTGGCCGGCATCGGCGCGCCGATGCCGGCCTTCGCGAACGCCGCGCGCACGGCGCGCATCATGTCCATGCGCAGGTTGGGGTAGTCCCCCGTGGCGCACCAGTACTGCGCCTGCAGGCCCACGGCGTAGTCGCTCAGCGTGGCCACGTTCACCAGCGGCGCCGGCGCTTTCAGCGTGCGCGCGTCGGCCTTGATGGTCTCGGTCACGAGCGCGATCGCGGCGTCCACGTCGGCGTCGTGCGGCACCTGGAAGATGGTCTCCACCATCCGCGTTCCGTTGGCGGTGAAGTTCAGGATCGGCGCGCCCCAGCACTGGCCGTTGGGCAGGGTGATCTTGACGTTGTCGGGTGTGGAAAGCTCGGTGATGAAGATGTTCACGTCCCGCACGATGCCCTTGCGGCCGGCGAGCTCGACGAAATCCCCGAGACGGTAGGGGCGGAACAGGATCAGCATTACGCCGGCCGCCACGTTGGAGAGCGTGCCCTGCAGCGCGAGGCCGATGGCCAGCGTCGCTGCGCCCAGAACCGCCACGATCTGCGTGGTCTGCACCCCGAACTGGTCCAGCACGGCGATCAGCACGAACGCCATCAGAACGTAGTGCACGATGGAGGCGAAGAAGGCGCCGAGGGTGTTGTCGATGCGCGGGTGGCGCTGAGCGAGCTTGCGCACCCCCTTGGCCACGGCGCCCGTGATCCAGAGGCCCGCCACCAGGATGGCGAGCGCGCTCACCACCTTGAAGGCGCCGGCGATGAACGCCTCGCCGTAGTGGATCCACAGTTGTTCCGGGGTGAGGGCGGTGATGGCGGCGGTGTCGTGAATCATGGCGGACGTTTAGCCGCTTTTGCGGGACGCCGGAATCCGGCCGCCGTCTCGTCAGGCGAGCAGGCGCTCGAGGGTCTCCAGGGTGTCGGCCTCCGCGGCGGGCTTGTCCCACCGCAGGCGGCGCACCCGGGGAAAGCGCATGGCGACGCCGCTCTTGTGCCTTGTGGATCGCTGCAGGCCTTCAAAGGCCACCTCCAGCACCAGCCCGAAGCTTCGGTCCGCGCGCACCGCGCGTACGGGGCCGAAGCGGTCCGTGGTGTGGTCGCGCACGAACTTGTCGATCTGCTTCAGCTCCTCGTCGGTGAAGCCGAAGTAGGCCTTGCCCACGGGCACCAGCTCCTCGCCGCGCCACACCCCGAAGGTGTAGTCCGAATAGAAGGAGCTCCGCTTGCCGTGGCCGCGCTGGGCGTACATCAGCACGCAGTCCACCAGGTGCGGGTCGCGTTTCCACTTGAACCACGGGCCTTTCGGGCGGCCGGCCTCGTAGCGGGAATCCCATCGCTTCAGCATGAGGCCTTCGATGGCCGCGAGGGGCGGGTTCGCCCGCGCCGCCGCCCGCGTCTCCCAGGTGTCGCCAGGCGCGAGGGGCGAAAGGTCGAGCCGGTCGCTGCGCAGGCGCGCCACAAAGGCCTCCAGCCGCCCGCGGCGCGCGCGGAAGGGCAGGCCCCTAAGATCCTCGTCGCCGTCCACCAGCAGGTCGTAGGCGCGGATGAACGCCGGAAACCGCTCCATCAGCTTGCGATCCACCGTCTTGCGGTTGAGCCGCTGCTGCAGGTCGTTGAACGGCGCCACGCCGTCGCCGCTGCGTACGAGGAGTTCGCCGTCGATGCATCCCTCAAGGGTCAGCACGTCTCCAAGATCGGGGAACGCCGCCGTCAGGTCCTCGCCGGCGCGGCTGTAGAGGCGGCGCACGCCCCGCTCCGACACGGCCTGCACGCGCACCCCGTCCCATTTCCACTCCGCCGCAAACTGCGCGGCGTCGAGACGCGCGAGATCGGCCTCCTCCAGCGGATGCGCCAGCATCACCGGACGGAACGGCGCCGCGCCGCGGTGGGCGGGCTTGTCCGCGCGGCCCTCCAGCCACGCGAAGAGGTCTTCGTAGGGCGCCTCAAGGCCGTGCCACAGCGCGTCTATCTCCCCCACATCCACGCCGCCCATGTCGGCGAGGGCCTGTTTGGCCAGCCGCGCGCCAAGCCCGATGCGCAAGCCCCCCGTCACCAGCTTGAGCAGCGCCCAGCGGCCGCCCGGCTCCAGCGCGTCCAGCCACCGCGCGATGAGCGCGCCGGCCTCGCTGCGGCTCGCCGCGCGCAGGTCCTCGACCACGTCCGGCAGCGTCGGCGCGCGGTTGGCGCCGGGCGCGGACGGCCAGATCAGCGCGATGGTTTCCGCAAGATCGCCCACATAGTCGTAGGACAGCGCAAACAGCTCGGGATCGACGCGGGCTTCAGTCATGGCGCGCAGGGCCGCGGGCTTGGCGGCGGAGAACGACAGCGAGCCCGCGATGGCGGCCAGCGCCCAGCCGCGGTCGGGGTCCGGCACGGTGGCGAAGTGCGCCTGCAGCAAGGCCAGCTTGCCGTTGCGGCCTGGCGTCAGGATCAGGCGGTCCAGCAGTTCCGCGAAGGCGCGCATGGCGTGCATTCTGGCGCGCCGCGATGCGCTTGTGAACGGCGTTTCCCTTTGCCGGCCGCCGCGCTAGACCGGCGCCCGCATGGAAGGGAACATGGACGCGCCCGAAACCCGCCCCGACGCGCGCCCGGCCGCGCCCGCGCGGCGCGTGCGCGACCCAGCGCGCGGAAACCCGTTCGTGCGGTCGCTGGGATGGCTCATCGGCGGCGCCGTGATCGTGGGCACGGCCGTGCTCGTGCTGATGGCCGTCACGGGCCCCGGCGACGAGGAGATCGCCGCGGCGGTGAAGCCCCCGCGCCAGTGTCCGCCCGCGGTGTCGACGCCCGCGCGGCCGCTCGGATTCCCGGTGGACGACGTGCTGGGCGTGCGGCCCGGCATGAACGCGCGCGACATCGAGGAGACGCTGAAGTGCGTCTCGGAATCCTATGCGCTGGAAAAGCGGATGGTGAAGACCGGCGGCGCGGGGCCGGGGGGGCGTCCGCTGGTGGTGGCCACGCTGGGGCAGGACACGCTGTCGGCGGCGTTGTTCGGCGCGCCCGGCCAGGAGCAGACCGCCGCGACGTGGCGCGAGGTCTATTTCGACGCCGGCCAGGGGCCGCCCCTGTCGAGCGTCGAGGGCATGCTGACGACGCAGTACGGCCCGCCCCATGAGGCGCGCACGACGCCCGAAGGCGTCCGCCTGCTCACCTGGACCTACGCGCCCGACGGCCGGGCCCTGCGGGTGCGCCCGCGCGACGGCGATATCGCAGGCATGATGGGATACATGGCGCAGGGCTGGACGGTGGCGGCCTGTGTGCAGAACGCCAAGACCGACCCGGAAGCGGCGCTTGCCTGGGACGGCCGCTGCGGCCTCACCATCCGCGCCGAGATCGATCCCAATCTCTCGAACCGCACCCAGACCGCGCGGTGGCGCATCGTGCTCTTCGATCAGGCGACGCTGGCGCGCCAGGCGGCCCCCCTGCGGGCGCTGGGCTCGAAAGCGGCGCCGGGATAGGCGCATGCAGCGCAGCGCTGGCGCCGCCTAGGCGTGCGCCGCCCGCGCCCACGCGCGCAGGTCCGCGACGAACGCGTCGGGCCGCTCCATCGCGGCGAAGTGTCCGCCGTCGGGCATGTCGGTCCAGCGGGTCAGGTTGTAGGCGCGCTCGACCCACGACCGTGGCGGCGCGGAGAACACCCGCTCCCCCGGGAAGTTCGCCACCGCCGTGGGCGTTTCGCAGCGCTGGCCCGTCTCAAGGGACGCATTCTCCTCGAAGCGCGCGCGGTAGTACCACACGCTTGTGGCGATGGAGTCCGTCACCAGGTAGATCATCACGTTGGTGAGCAGCTGGTCGCGGGTGTAGACGCGCAGGAGATCGCCGTGATCGCCGAGGTCGGACCAGCCGTGGAACTTCTCCACGATCCACGCGCATGCGCCGACGGGCGAATCCATCAGCGCGTAGGCCAGCGTCTGCGGCTTGGTGGACTGCTCCATGAAGTAGGCGCCTTCGGCCTGCATGGCCGCCTGCATGTGCGTGAGCCACGCGGTCTCGGCCTGCGACTGCGGCGCGGGCGGTGACGGGCGGAACGGAACCATGTTGAGGTGAATGCCCTCGCAGCGCGGCGCGTCGTCGACGCCGAGCCATGAGGTCACGAGGCTGCCCCAGTCTCCGCCCTGCGCGCGATAGCGGTCATACCCCAGTGCGGCCATGAGCTTGGCGAAGAGGCGCGCCGTGGCGCGTTGGCCCAGGGGCCGCGCGGGCTTCTGCGAAAACCCGTAACCGGGCAGCGAGGGTATCACGACGTCGAAGGCGTCGGCGCTGTCGCCGCCGAACCGTGACGGGAACGCCAGCTTCTCGATGCAGTCCCAGAATTCGAAATGCGATCCCGGCCAGCCGTGCGTGAGGATCAGCGGACGCCGGCCGTGCGCCTCGCCCACCACATGCACGAAGTGCACGTCGATCCCGTCGATCGTCAGCAGGAACTGGGGGAAGCGGTTGAGCGCCGTCTCCTGCGCACGCCAGTCGTACCCGTCCAGCCAGTAGGCGCAGAGATCGCGCAGGAACGCGGTGTTGACGCCGCGTGACCACTGCCCGCCCTCATCGTCCGGCGCCGGGAACCAGGGATAGGCCGCCACGCGCGCGCGAATGGCGTCAAGCTTGGCGTGCGGTACGGCGATGGTGAAGGGGCGGGGCGTCGTCATCGGCATGGTCTCCTCGCTACGATCCTGCCCCGGCCGCCGGGGTCGCGTCCATGGATCGGGCCCACGGGGATGGCGGCGTCCCGCTTTGACTTGGCGGAATCGGCGCGCTAACGCGGCCCCATGCGCCGCTGCCTTCCACTTCTCCTCGCGGGCGCCGTGGCCCTTGCGGCCTGCGGGCCCGCGTCGCCCCCGCGCGCAGTCACCGACGACGGCGCCAAGCAGGCGGCCGCGCCTGCGCCGGCGGTGGGCAGTCTGGAGTGGGCGGCAGCGGGGCCGTGGCGCATCGATCCCGAGCGCGACCGCTGGCGCCATCCCGTGGAGACGCTGCGTTTCTGGGGCCTGAAGCCCGGCATGACCGTCGTGGAGATTTTTCCCGGGCGCGGCTGGTACACGGCCATCGTGGCCCCCTACCTCGCGCGCAACGGCGGGCGCTACATCGCCGCGAGCTTCGATCCCGCGACGGCCAATCCCGCGCAGCGGGAAACGCTGCGCATCTTCACCGAGCGGTTCGTCGACAAGCCGGAGACGTTCGGATCCGTGACGATGACGGCGCTCTCGCCCGCCGCCGGCGAGATCGCCGCCCCGGGTTCCGCTGACCTCGTGATCATCGCCCGCAACATCCACACCCTGATGGGCGAGGGCTATGCGGAGAAGGCGTTCGCCGACATCTACCGCGCGCTCAAGCCCGGCGGCGTTCTCGGCGTGGAGCAGCATCGCGCGAGTTCGACCGGCGTGCCCGATCCGCAGGCCACCAACGGCTACGTCCAGGAAGTGGTGGTGAAGCTCATCGCGCAGGAGGCGGGCTTCGAGTTCGTCGGCTCCTCGGAGGTCAACGCCAACCCGCGCGACGACCGCGATCACCCCTTCGGCGTGTGGACGTTGCCGCCCACGCTGCGCTCGGCCCCGCTCGGCGAGGCGCCCGATCCCCGCTTCGACAGCGCGCCCTATCGCGCCATCGGCGAGAGCGACCGCATGACCCTGAAGTTCCGCAAGCCCGATCCCAACGCCGCCGCCGCGCCCGCCCCCGCAGCGACCGCGGACGACAAGGCCGGCGGAAAAAAGTGAGGCTGCTGCTGATCGCGCTGGCCGCGCTGGCGGGCGCCTGGGGCGCAGCGCGCGCGCAGACGCAGCCGGGGTTCGATTACTACGTCCTTGCGCTCTCCTGGAGCCCGAGCTTTTGCGCCGACGACGGCATGAGCGAGCGCGAGCCCCGCCAATGCGGGCGCGACCGTCGGTTCTCGTTCGTGGTCCACGGTCTTTGGCCCCAGGACGCCGAAGGCGGCTGGCCGGAGCACTGCCCTTCGCGCTGGCGCGAGGTTCCACCGGCGCTGCGCCAATCGATGCTCGACGTCATGCCCAGCCCGCGGCTGGTGGACCACCAGTGGCGCAAGCACGGGCAATGCTCCGGCCTCGCCCCGCAGGCCTACTTCGATCTCACGCGCCGCGTGCGGGCGGGGCTCAAGATACCCGCAGCCTACGTAGCGCCGGAACGGACGCTCATGGTGACGGGCGCGGAGGTGGAGCGGGCGTTCGTCGCCGCCAACCCAGGCCATACGCCGCAGTCCGTGGCCGTGCAGTGCCGCGACAATCGCCTGCGCGAAGTGCGCCTGTGCGTGACGAAGGACGGCCGTCCCCGCGCCTGCGGCCCCGACGTCCGCGACCGCTGCGGACCGCAGCGGGTGGCGATGCCGCCGGTGCGGGCGGGGCGCTAGCGGCGTCGCGCGCCTCACGGTCGCATCCCGAAGCTGCTCGGCCCCCGCTCCAGCGGGCGTTGCGCGAGGTTGGCCCACTCCACCAGCAGGGGCCGGGTGTCGCGGGGGTCGATGATTTCCTCGGCGAAGAAGCTCTCCGCCGTGCGGAACGGCGAGCGTAGCGATTCCATCCACGCCTTGATCTCCGCGAGGCGGGCCTCGGGGTCGGGATGCGCTTCCAGTTCGCGCTTGAAGGCGGCCTCAACGCCGCCGTCCATGGGCAGCGAGCCCCAGTCCCCGCTCGGCCAGCAATAGCGGTACTTGGTGCGCGAGGGGTTCATCATCGCGCTGCCCGCGAGGCCATAGGCCTGGCGCACCACGATGGAGCACCACGGCACGCGCGCCTGGTAGACCGCCGCCATCGCCTGCACGCCCAGCTTCGTCACGCCCGCCTTCTCGTGCTTCACGCCGACGGCGAAGCCCGGGCAATCGACGAAGTGCGCGACGGGCAGGTGGAACGTCTGCGCCAGGTCGACGAACTTGATGAGCTTGCGGCAGGCGTCCGCCGTCCACGCCCCGCCGTTGAACATCGGGTCGCCCGCGATCACGGCCACGCTGTAGCCGTCGATGCGCGCGAGGCCCGTCATGATCGGGCGGCCCCACTGGCGCCCCGTCTCGAAGAACGTGCCGAGATCGACGCAGGCCTCCACGATGCGGCGCATCTTGTAGGGCACGCGGCGGTCCCGCGGGACGATCTCGAGCAGGAAGTCCTCGCGCCGGTCGGGCGCGTCGCGCGGCGGGACGCGCTGGGGGAGGTCGTCGATGGAGGCGGGGAGGTAGGAGAGGAACTTCCGCGCCGCCTCGAACGCTTCGGCCTCACTGTCGACCACGTCGTCGACGACGCCGTTCTTCGCCTGGATCTCCCAGCCGCCGAGCTGTTCCTTGTCCACGTCCTCGCCGATCGCGCGCGCCACCGGCGGCCCCGCGACGAACACCTGGGAGAGGCCCTTCACCATCACGGAGTAGTGGCTCGCCGCCACGCGTCCCGCGCCGAGGCCTGCGCAGGGGCCCAGCGCCAGCGACACCACCGGCACAGTCGCCATGTTCGCCACCACCCACTCCCAGCCCGGCGTCTGCGGGATGTAGGTGCGCGGGTCCTTCTCCAGCATCTTCACGCTGCCGCCGCCACCGGTGCCGTCCACGAGGCGGATGAGGGGCATGCGGTATTCGTTGGCCATCTGCTCGGCCATCACCATTTTCTGCCAGATGGCGGCGTCCGCGGCGCCGCCGCGCACCGTGAAATCGTCGCCCTGGACTACCACGGGGCGGCCGGCGATGCGGCCGCGCCCGACCACGAAGTTGGAGGCGAGGAAATCGGTCATCCGGTTGTCGGGCCCGTAGGCGGCCTTGCCGGCGATCTTGCCGATCTCGTGCAGGGAGCCCGGATCGAGCAGGTTGTGGACGCGCTCGCGCACCGTCAGCTTGCCCATCGACTTTTGCCGGGCGACGCGCTCGGGCCCGCCCATCTGCTCCGCGAGCGCCTCGCGGCGACGCAGTTCCTCGATCTCGTCCTTCCAGCTCATCGGCGTTGTCTCTCCCGCCGTCAGCCTAAGGCGTGACCTTGGGGGAGGGGAAGGGCGCCCGCCGCGCGCGCATGGGTCGCGTTCCCTCTCCCGCATGCGCAGGAGGGGTGACGGCGGTCGCTGGCGGATCGAGTGCGGGTCAGCTTGTGTCGGGCGACGGCGCGGTCGCGCTGCAGGCGTCCGCCGGCGCATCGCCCATCACGCGCACGACCGGGCGCGGGATCGGGCCGAACTGCGCCCAGAAGTACGCGCGCAGGCCCCAGCGGCGGCGCGCGAGATGGCGGCGCGCCTTGCGCGGATCCCGCGCGAACCAGTCCAGCAGCGCGATACGCGCCTGCACCGTCGCCTCGTCCTCGCCCTCGAAGCGCAGCGGAATGCGCCGACGCCGGCACACCGTGAGCAACCGCGCGAAACGCCGCCGCACGGTCACGCAATCCCCCAGCACGCGCAGCGCAAAGCGGACCGGCACGCCGAAGAAGGCGAGCAGGGCGGCGATGAGTTGGTCCAGCAGGGCTGGCGGGAGGTCCGTGCGATCGGTCATGGGCTGGAGTGTACAGCCGTTTCGGACCCCCGGGATCGGATCGCCGGAATTGCCCCGCGCGGCCATGGCCGCCAACGCGGCGGATGTGGATTGGCGGGAGGCTGTCGCACACTCTCCTGCCCGGACCTTCGCTTCGCTCCGTCCGCAAGAGCCTGGGCGCCCCCGCCCGTGCCTCGGTGCTTGGCGCCGGACGCGGGCGAGGGCGCTCCATCCGGGTGCAGCCCCGAACCGCCTCCCTCGTAGTCACGGGCGCGGATTGCGTTCAGGGCCCCTTCGCCTTGAAGCCATCGAAGCGCGGGGCGTCGCTGGC
Organism: Hyphomonadaceae bacterium; assembly: GCA_033764865.1. Classification (GTDB taxonomy): domain Bacteria; phylum Pseudomonadota; class Alphaproteobacteria; order Caulobacterales; family Aquidulcibacteraceae; genus VFBF01. Next base: position 417 of record JANRIM010000126.1, on the reverse strand, counting down.
GAGGAGGGCATCGACCAGCGCGCGCGTCTCGGGGCCGATTGTCATGCGGCCCTTCACCCACCACTGGCGCGCGCCCGGCCGCTGCATGGTGGCGGCGACCGAAAGTTTCAGGTGCTCCACGTCAAGGGCGTCACTGAACTTCAGGCCGTACTGGAAGTTCGTCAGCACGTGCTGAATCAGCGCGCCGAACCGCCATTGCTCGACGGCGTCGAGCTTGTTCATGTCTTCCAGTCCGTCGCGATAGATGCGCGCGCAGTCAGCGTCGGTGGCGAGGATCTTCCTGAACTCCTGCAGATCCGCGATGGTCGTGGAATAGCGCACCTCGCGCGCGGCCTGGGCGTAAATGCGGAACTGCAACGCCGCGTAGATCAGCGAGGCGATCACCGCGAGCGCGGCGATGGCCTGGCTGAGGTTGGA
>JANRIM010000119.1:0-3077 GCA_033764865.1 Hyphomonadaceae bacterium | reverse complement strand
CGTTTCTGAAGGACGCGCCTCGTGGCCACCAAACGCACGTACCAGCCGAGCCGCCTTGTGCGTAAACGCCGCCACGGCTTTCGCGCGCGCATGGCCACCGCTGGCGGCCAGAAGGTGCTTTCGCGCCGTCGCGCCAAGGGTCGCAAGCGGCTCTCGGCCTGACGCCACGCTGGCCGATCACGCCACCACGGGCCCGCTTGCGCCGCTGGTGAAGCTCACCCGGCGCGCCCAGTTCCAGTACGTCCAGAAAGGTGAACGGCGCGGGCGGCCCACCCTCGCCGCGCAGGCGCGTCGCCGCGCCGAAACCGATGGCCCGCATGGCCCGCCCCGCGTGGGCTTCACCGCCACCAAGAAAATCGGCAACGCCGTGGCGCGCAACCGCGCCAAGCGCCGGCTGCGCGAAGCCGCGCGGCGATTGGTCCCGCTCTACGGCGTCGCCGGCGTGGACTACGTGTTCCTCGCCCGCGAAACCACAGGCACGGCCCCCTGGCAGGCTGTGCTTGACGATATGAAAGACGCATTGTTAAGCCTCGCCGCCGCCGTGCAGCCGCACCCGTGACGCGGCCGCGCCCTGCGCATTGCTCCCAAGGACAACACCCATGACCCGCGGCCCGGAGGATGACTCCAACCGGAACATGATCCTAGCGGTCGTGATTTCGCTGGCGATCTTCCTTCCCTACCAGTTCTTCGTGCTCGAGCCGATGCAGAAGGAGCAGCGCGCCGCGATCCTGGCGGAGCGTGCGGCGAAGGCCGCCGCGCCCGCGGCGCCCGGCGGAGGCGTGGGCGGCGCTGCTGCGCCCGCAACGCGCGCCAGCGCGCTGACCAGCGGCCAGCGCGTGCGCTTCGACGCGCCGAGCGTGGACGGCTCCATCGCGCTCGACGGCGGGCGCATCGACGACCTGTCGATGAAGAAGTATCGCCAGACGGTGGATCCCGGCAGCCCGGAGGTGGTGTTCCTCAACCCGGAGGCCGCCCGCGGCGCCACCTACGGCATCTTCGGCTGGACCGACGCCGCCGGCGCGGTGGACGTCATCCCCACATGGTCGGCCCCCGAGGGCGCGGTGCTCACCGCCGCCGCCCCGCTGACGCTGACCTACGACACCGGCGACGGCCTCACTTTCACCCGCACCGTGGCGGTGGACGAAAACTACCTCTTCACCGTCACCGACCGGCTGACGAACGCCAGCGAGACGCCGCGCGTGCTGCGCAACTACGGCGCCGTGCGCCGCCATGGCCTGCCGGACGATCTGGTGAACTACCAGACGCTGCACGAAGGCTTCACGGGCGTGATGGGCGGCCAGCTTTACGAGCTGGACTACAAGCCGGCGGAGCGCGGCCGCGGCCAGGACGCCGAAAAGCTCGCCGCCGGCGTGCCCAGCACGGGCGGCTGGCTGGGCATCACCGACAAGTACTGGCTCGCCGCCGTGATCCCGGACCGCGCCGCCGAGGTCACCGCCCGCTATACCGCCCGCCCCGGCCCCGACGGACGCATCCTCTACGAAGCAGGCTACATCGGCGCGCCGCTGACCATTCCCGCCGGCGGCGAGACGACCGTCACACAGCACTTCTTCGCCGGCGCCAAGCGGGTGGAGGTGCTTCGGACCTACGAGACGCAGCTGGGCGCCAAGGATCTCGACAAGGCGGTGGACTGGGGGAACTTCTGGTTCCTCACGCGTCCGTTCTTCGACGTGATGAACTACTTCTACAAGCTCATCGGGAATTTCGGCATCGCCATCATGCTCACCACCGTGGTGGTGAAGCTCATCCTGTTCCCGATCGCGTACAACTCGTACAAGACGATGTCCAAGATGCAGAAGCTTCAGCCCAAGCTGAAGGAGCTGCAGACGCGCTACGCCGCCGACCAGCAGCGCATCCAGCAGGAGATGATCAAGCTCTACGCGGCGGAGAAGGTGAATCCCGTCACGGGCTGTCTGCCGATCCTGCTGCAGATCCCGGTGTTCTACGCGCTCTACAAGGTGCTGCTCGTCACCATCGAGATGCGTCACCAGCCGTTCCTGGGCTACATCAAGGATCTCTCCGCGCCGGACCCAACGTCCTGGCTGAACCTGTTCGGGCTCCTGCCGTTCGACGCGCCGACGCAGATCCCCGTGCTCGGGTTCCTCCTCGCGGTCGGCCTCATGCCGGTGCTCTATGGCGTGTCCATGTGGGCGGTGACGGCCATCAGCCCGCAGCAGGCGACGGACCCGCTCCAGCGGCGCATCTTCCAGCTCATGCCCATCCTGTTCACGTTCATGTTCGCGGGCTTCGCGGTGGGCATGGTGATCTACTGGGTGTGGTCGAACGTGCTGACGTTCGCGCAGCAGTACGCCATCATGCGCCACCAGGGCGTGGAGACAGGGCTCGACAAGTGGCTGGCCAAGGTCCTGAAGAAGGACGTCGCGCCCACGGCGGCGGAGTGACGCGCAGGCGCCGTCCCCTTCCTGCTCCGTGCGGAGGCGGAAACGCGGCGGGTGCGGCATGACCGATGACATCGCCCCCGAGGCCCTGGAAGCCGGCCGGCTCCTGTTTGCGGGGCCCGTGACGTTCGAGCTCGGCGTTGTCGCCATGAAGGACCTGCCCGACGCCACGCTGCCGGAGGTGGCGTTCGCGGGCCGGTCGAACGTGGGCACGTCGAGCCTCATCAACGCGCTCACCAACCGCCACGGCCTGGCGCGCGCATCCGGCGAACCCGGGCGCACGCGGGAGCTCAACTTCTTCCGCATGGGTGACCGCGCGCGGCTCGTGGACATGCCGGGCTACGGCTACGCAAAGGCCGGCAAAGCAGACATCGAACGCTGGACCACACTGGTGCGGGACTACCTGCGCGGGCGCCCTGGCCTTGCGCGCGTGTTCCTGCTGGTGGACGCCCGCCACGGCCTGAAGGACAACGACCGCGCGGTGATGGACCTGCTCGACGGCGCGGCGGTGGTCTACCAGGTGGTGCTGACGAAGACCGACAAGCTCACCCGCGCCGAGCGCGCAGGCCTCGTGGGCGGCGCGGAAAAGGAACTGGCCAAGCGCCCCGCCGCGCACCCGCGCGTGCTTCCCGTCTCGGCGCAGGACCTCGCCGGCATCCC
>JANRIM010000117.1:0-17074 GCA_033764865.1 Hyphomonadaceae bacterium | reverse complement strand
CCGGCTCCAGCAGGTAAAGCCGCGCGCAGAACTGGCAGCGCGCGTGGATGAAGCCGTCGGGCTCCACGAGATCGGCGGTCTCCTGCGGCGTGAAGCGCTGCAGGAGCGCCGCCAGGCGGTCGCGGTTGCAGGTGCAGCGGTCGGCCAGCAGCGAGGGCGCGGTCATGCGCACGCCGTCCTCGTGGAAGAGGCGGAAGAGCGCGCGGTCGATGGGCAGCGCGGGATCGAGCAGCTCGGCGTCGGTGAGCGTGTCGAACAGCAGCGCGGCGCGGGTCCAGTCGTCCTCGGTGGCGCCGCGCGCGTCGTCGCCCGCCACGCGCTGGATCAGCGCCCCGCCCGCGCGCCACAGCGCGCCGTCGCCCGTCACTTCCTGGCCCACCGCCAGCTTCACCCGCGTGGGCGTCTGCTCGGAGCGCGTGAAGTAGAGCTCCGCGCACGCCGACAGCGTCTCCCCCTCCAGCGGCACCACGCCCTGCATGGGGGCGGCGTCGCCGCCCTGGTCGAGCGTTATGGTGAGCGCGCCGGCGCCGATGAGATCGGCCGGCGTCATGCGCGTAGCGGGAAGATCACGCGCGCCGACGCGGGCGTAGCCGCGCAGCGCGCCGCCCAAGTCGCCGCCGGCGCGGTGCTCGGCCACCAGCAGCGGCGCGGGGCCGTCGCCCTCGGCCTGCACGGTGAGCACGCCGTCCACCTTCAGCAGCGCCCCCAGCAGCGCCGCCAGCACCAGCGCCTCGCCCAAAAGCTGCGCCACCGGGGAGGGATAGTCGTGCCGCTTCAGGATGGCGTCCACCGTGCCCGCGCCGAGGCGCACGAACCGCCCGCGCGCGGGCGCGCCCTCGATCGTGAAGCCGGCGACGGCGTCCTCGTTCACGCCGAGAGGCACCAAAGCAGCACCGCCTTCTGGGCGTGGATGCGGTTTTCCGCCTCGTCGAACACCGCCGATTGCGGGCCGTCGATCACGGCGTCGGTGACCTCCTCGCCGCGGTGGGCGGGCAGGCAGTGCAGGAAAATGGCGCCGGGCGCGGCCCTGGCCATGAGCTCCGGCGTCACCTGGAAGGGCGGAAAGGCGGCCATCCGGGCGTCCTTGTCGGTGTCGCCCATGGAGACCCAGCAGTCGGTGACCACCACGTCCGCGCCGTCGGCGGCGCGCGCGGCGTCGTGGAAGAGCGTCACGTCGGCGCCCTCGTTGCGCGCGGCCTGCACGTCCTGCGTGCGCGGCGCGTAGGCGGGGGGCGCTGCGATGCGCAGCGCAAAGCCCAGGCGCGGCGCGGCGTGCAGGAAGCTCGCACACACGTTGTTGCCGTCGCCCACCCACGCGATCGTCCTGCCGCGCACGGGGCCCAGGCGTTCCTCGATGGTCATGAGGTCGGCGAGGATCTGGCAGGGGTGGGAGCGGTCGGTCAGTCCGTTGATCACCGGCGCGGTGGAGACCGCGGCGAACCGCGTCACGTCGTCGTGGCGGTTGGCGCGGATCATCACGGCGTCCACCATGCGCGACAGCACGCGGGCGGTGTCCTCGATGGATTCCCCGCGGCCGAGCTGGGTGTCGCCGGCGTTGAGGATGATCGTCTCGCCGCCCAGCTGGCGCATGCCCACGTCGAACGACACGCGCGTGCGCGTGGAGTTCTTCTCGAAAATCATCGCCAGCAGGCGGCCGGCGAGCGGGGCGTCGGCGTCGCGCGCGCCCTTCGGCATGCCCGCGCGCGCGGCCTTGCGCCGGTGCGCCTCGTCCAGCAGCGCGCGCAGTTCGGGCCCGGTGAGCTGATGGATATCGAGGAAGTGGCGGGGCGCGCTCACGCCGCCGCCTTCGCCTCGCCGATGGCGGCGTCGAGGATCGCGACGGCCTCGCTGATGTGCGCCGTCTCCAGCACCAGCGGCGGCGCCAGGCGCACGCAGTTGTCGCCGGCCACGCCCACCAGCAGCTTGCGCGCCCGTGCTGCCGCCTGAACCGGCTTGGGGTCGGCGGCCAGTTGCAGGCCCCGCAGCAGGCCCTTGCCGCGCACGTCGAGCACGAAGCCCCGATGGCGATCCTTCAGCCCCTCCAGCGCCTGGCCCAGATGGTTGGCCATGTCGTTGGCGTGGGCGAGGAAGGCGGGCTCCACCAGCATGTCGAACGCGGCGTTGCCCACGGCCATGGCCAGCGGGTTGCCGCCGAAGGTGGTGCCGTGCGTGCCGCGCACCATGCCCTTGGCGGCCTCGCGCGTCGCGAGGAAGGCGCCCAGCGGGAAACCGCCGCCCACGCCCTTGGCCACGGCCATAATGTCGGGCGTCACGCCCGCCCACTCATGCGCCCAAAGTCTGCCCGTGCGCCCGGCGCCGCACTGGACTTCGTCGAAGATCAGCAGCGCGCCCGCCGCGTCGCACGCCTCGCGCAGGGCGCGCAGGCAGTGGTCGGGTACGGCGCGGCAGCCGCCTTCGCCCTGCACGGGCTCCACGATCACGGCGGCGGTGGTGGGCCCGAGGGCGGCCTTCAGCGCCTCATGGTCTCCGAACGGCAGGTTCACGTAGCCCGGCAGCCGCGGGCCGAAGCCGTCAATGTAGGCGGGGTTTCCCGCGGCGTTGATCGCGGCGTAGCTGCGGCCGTGGAAAGCGCCCTGGAAGCCGATGACGTCGATCCGCTCCGGCTGGCCGTTGGCGCTGTGATACTTGCGCGCCATCTTGAGCGATCCCTCGATCGCCTCGGTGCCGGAATTGGTGAAGAACACCACGTCCGCGAAGGAATGGGCCACGTATTTGGCGGCCAGCGTCTCCTGGCCCTCCACGCGGAACATGTTGGAGAGGTGCCACAGCTTGCCGGCCTGCTCGGTCAGCGCCGCCACCAGCTTCGGGTGGGCGTGGCCGAACGCGTTCACCGCGATGCCGGCGATGAAGTCGAGATAGCGGTCGCCGGTCTTGGCGTAGAGGTGCACGCCCTCGCCGCGCACGAACACCTGCTCCGGCGGGGCGTAGACGGGCAGGAGCGGGCTCGGCGCCGGTGCGGCGGTGGTCATGGCAACCCCAGGGGTTCGCCCCGAGGGGGCGGCGGGAAAGCGCGGTTTCTGACGGCGCGGGGCGCCGGCGTCAAGAACGCGCGCGCGGGGCGCGTGGCGCAAGGCTTGGCGGCGGCGGACGGGGCGTTATGGTGGTGGCAAAGCGATTTGGGAGGAGGACGAACATGACGCGCGTGGCGGTGGTGACCGGCGGAACGAGGGGAATCGGGCTCGCGATCACGGAGGCCTTCCACAAGGCCGGATACAAGGTCGCGGCCAACTACGCCGGCAACGACAAGGCCGCCCACGCGGCGGAGGCCGAGATGCCGGGCGTGAAGTGCTACAAGTGGGACGTGGGCGACTACGAGGCCTGCCAGGCGGGCCTGCGCAAGGTGGAGGCCGACGTCGGCCCCGTGGACATCCTCATCAACAACGCCGGCATCACCCGCGACGGCTTCTTCCACAAGATGAACGTCGACCAGTGGCGCGAGGTGATCCGCGTCGATCTCGACAGCCTCTTCTACATGACGCGCCCCGTGATCGACGGCATGCGCAACCGCGGCTTCGGGCGGATCATCAACATCTCCTCCATCAACGGCCAGAAGGGCCAGGCGGGGCAGGTGAACTATTCCGCCGCCAAGGCCGGCATGATCGGCTTCACCAAGGCGCTGGCCCAGGAGGGCGCCGCCAAGGGCGTCACCGTCAACTGCATCGCCCCCGGCTACATCGACACCGACATGGTGGCCGCCGTGCCGGAAGCGGCGTTGCAGAAGATCATCGCCACCATCCCCGCCGGCCGGCTGGGCAAGGCCTCGGAAATCGCGCGCATGGCGCTGTTCCTGGCGGGCGACGACGCGGGCTTCATCACCGGCGCCACCATGACGGTGAACGGGGCGCAGTACATCGCGGGCTAGCCGGCCGGGCCCCCGGGGACTGGCGGCCCCGGAAACCGGCCCCGGAAACCGGCCGCGGGAACGGGACGGTCCGGGCGGTATGGCGGCCCTGGGCGGCCAGTGCGTGGCGCTGCGGCCACACTGCCTGGGCGAAGGCGCCGGACGGCGGCCTCCGTATTGGGGTTGTCACGAAACCGCCCGGTTCGGAGGGCCTTTGCTCCGACCATGTCCGCTGACACGCCTATTCAGGCCGGCGCGCGGGTGACCGGGGCCCGGGTGACCGGGGCTTTCGCCGCCGCGCTCGCCTTCGCCGTCGCCCCCGATGCGCACGCCCAAAGCCCGCTGGCGCAGGGCCTGCTCGATCTCCCCGCCAACGACCGCCCCGCCGCCGAGCGCTACCAGACGCCCGACGGGCGGGTGCGCTTCGTGCTGGACCGCTCCGGCCAGCGCGCCGCGCTGGTGAAGTTCGAGGGCGACGATGAGGTCCACGTGCTGCGTCCCGTGCCCGGACCCCGGGGGGACGACATCTACAAGACCGACACCGGCGACGTGCTGCTGCGCGTGACCGCGCTCGGCGGCGTCATCGTCTATACGGACGCCGCCCGCACGGGCGCGCCGGCGACGCTGGCCGGCCAGGCGCGGCCCATGGCCCCGCCGTCGCCGCCGCAGGACGGCCTGCAGGCGCGCATGGCGGCGCTCCAGCGGGAGGCCGCCCGCCGGGGCCGGCCCGTGACGTTCGTGGCGCCCAGCAACGTGCAGGGCGCGGCTTCCGCCGTCGTGGCCGACGCGGCCGCCCGCGCCGCCGAGGGGCTCGCCCAGGCGCCGCAGGCGATGACAGTCCGGCGCGTGGTGATCCGCTACGGCGCGCGCCCGGAGGCTTCGGTGATCGACGAGAACCTCACCATCACGGTGGCGCCGCAGCTGGGCTACGCCGGGCGGCCGTCGGCGGCGGCGGTGGCGCAGGCCGTGCGCCAGCCGCGCCGGGTCACGGTGGAAACCGCCGACGTGCAGGGCCCGCCGCAGTAGCGCGCGCTCAACCCTTGAACGTGTCCTTCATGCGCCGGATCTCGGCGAAGGCCTCATGGTCGGGCGCGTGCGGCTTGCCGATGGCGGCCTTCAGCAGCGGCGCGCGCAGGAAGGGGTTGGTGCGCTTTTCCAGCGCCAGCGACATCGGCACCGTGGGCTTGCCCTGCGCGCGCAGCCGCGCGATCTCCTCCGCGCGCTCCTGAAGGGCTGCGTTGCCAGGATCGACGCTGAGAGCGAAGCGGGCGTTGCCGACGGTGTATTCGTGCGCGCAGTACAGCGTGAAATCGTCCGGCAGCGCCGCGATTTTGGTGAGGCTCGTCCAGAACTGCTCCGGCGTGCCTTCGAACATGCGCCCGCACCCCAGCGCAAACAGCGCGTCCCCCACGAACCCCACCTTCTGCGCGTCCAGCACGTAGGCGATGTGGCCCAGCGTGTGACCGCCCACGTTGAGCACGCGGGCGGAATGGGCGCCGAGCGTTAAGGCGTCGCCCTCGTCGACGATGCGGTCCGGCGCCTGGCCGATGCGCTCCACCTCGCGCGGGCCCGTCACCGTCGCGCCTGTGGCGGCCTTGATGGCGGCGTTCCCGCCGGCATGGTCCTGGTGCCAGTGCGTGTTCCAGATCTGGGTGATGGCCCAGCCTTCGCCCGCGGCCGCCGCGAGGATCGCGTCGGCGTCCGGGGTGTCGACGGTCGCGGTATCGCCGCTCTCGTCGTCGTGGATGAGGAAGCCGTAATTGTCCTCAAGGACGGGAAATTGTCGGATATGGATCATGGCGCCTGCCTAGCACGACTGGCTGGCGGTGTCGCAACGCGGCGCGGAGGATACGGACATGCGCGAGGGTCTGCTGGAGCATTTCGCCGATCAGGCGCGCGTCTGCGTGGAGTACGGCTCTCCGTTCACGGGCCAGTTGATCGCGGCGCTCGCCGCCGACATCGCCGCCGGCGGGCCCACCGCGCCGCTGGTGACCGACTGGCCGGGCTCGCCGCGGGGGGATGCGCTGTCGCTGCGGTTGACGGGCGCGCTGCACGCGGCCGTGCTCACGGGACGCGCGCCGGATCTGGCGGCGGTTTATCCTCCCGCGACGCCGGACTGGTCGATGGACGAGGTCTGGCCGCGGGCGCGGGCGTTCATCGCCGACGACGCCGACTGGGTGGCGCAGTTCCTGCGCTCCGCGCCGCAGACCAACGAGACGCGCCGCGCCATCGCGCTGCTCGCGGGGTTTCTCGACGTCGCCCGCTCGCACGGCGCGCCGATGGACACGCTGGAGATCGGCGCCAGCGCGGGCCTCAATCTCCACTGGGATCGCTTCGCCTACCGCACGGCGTCATGGCGTTGGGACGGGCGCTGGGGCGGGGAGAGCGCGGTGGTGGTGGACACCGACTGGCGCGGCCCGCCGCCCGCCGTGGACGCGGACGTGCGCGTGCGGACCCGCGCCGCCTGCGATCTCAACCCGCTCGACGTGCGCGATCCCGCGCAGCGCCTGCAGTTGCGCGCCTACGTGTGGCCCGACCAGCCGGCGCGCCTCGCGCGCTTCGACGCCGCGGCGGATCTTGCGGTCGCCGCCGATGTGACAGTGGATCGCGCCGACGCCGCAGAGTGGCTGGAACGGAAGCTGGCCGCGCGCGCCCATGATGCCGTGACGGTGGTGTACCATTCTGTATTCTACCAGTACCCGCCGGCGACCACGCGCCGGCGCATCGCCGACGTGATCGCCGCGGCGGGCGCGGCGGGGCCCGCGCCGCTGGTCTGGTTGCGGCTGGAGCCTGAAGGGGCGCTTGGCGGCCCGCGCGACAGCCCGCGCTTTCTCGTCGACACGGTGCGCTGGCCCGGCGGCGTGCGCCACATCCTCGCGGAGACGGACGGCCACGTGCGGTCGGTGACGACGCTCGCCTGACGCTCACTCGAAGCGGATGACGGGCGCGGGCCGCGCGGCGGTGCGGGCGTTCTCCAGCGTCGCGGCGGCGATGGCGCGGAAGCGGGCGGTGAGCGGATGGTCCGGATGGGCGAGCGCGAAGGGCAGGCCCGCGTCGGCGCTTTCGCGCAGGCCCACCTCGATGGGCAACTCGCCCAGGAAGGGCACGCCCGCCTCCAGCGCCGTGCGCCGTGCGCCGCCGTCGCCGAACACGTGCAGCCGCTCCCCGCCGGTCTCAAGCCACGCCATGTTCTCGATCACGCCCAGCACCGGGATGTGGGTCTTTTCGAACATCGCGATGCCGCGGCGCACGTCCGCCAACGCCATTTCCTGCGGGGTGGAGACGATCACCGCCCCGTCCAGCGGCAGGCGCTGGGCGAGGGTGAGCTGGACGTCGCCGGTGCCGGGCGGCAGGTCCAGAACCAGGATGTCGAGCGGCGCTTCGGCGGTCCCCCACGCCACCTCGTCGATGAGCTGGCGCACCGCCGTGGTGGCCATGGCGCCCCGCCAGATGATCGCCTGCTCGGGATCGACGATGTAGCCGATGGACATGGTGGCCAGCCCGTGGGCCATGAGCGGGCGCAGGAGCTTGTCGGGGCCGATGGTGGGCTTCTGGCCGGCGACGCCCAGCAGCGTGGGCAGGGAGGGGCCGTAGACGTCGAGGTCGAGCAGGCCCGTGCGCAGGCCGAGGCCCTGGAAGGCCGCCGCCAGGTTCGCCGCCACCGTGGATTTGCCCACCCCGCCCTTGGCGCTGGCCACCGCCACCAGCATGGCCACATGGGCGATGCCCCGCGGCGCGCCCAGCGGGGGCGATTGGGCGGGCGTCTGGGGAGGCTTCTGGGAAGGCTTGCGGGGGGCGTCGGCGCGGCCCTCCGCTGGGGCCGTGAGCACGGCGGTGACCTTGGAAACGCCGGGCACGGCGCGCACCGCGGCCTCCGCCGCCGCCCGCACGGGCGCGAATCGGGGTCCTTCGCCGGCTGGCGCCTCGATGGCGAACAGCACCCCGCCGTCGGCGCTCACCAACAGGTTCTCCACCCGGCCGGCCGCTATCAACCCCTTGCCGGATAACGGATCTTTGATGGCGTCAAGCGCACGCGAAATGATGTCGCGCTGCGCCTGCAAGGAGGTGTTCATGCTTGTTTCCTAAAAGCCGGAGCCACATATCCGGCGCGCAGGGGGAGGCGACAATCCCTGCATGCGCCAACTGCAGTCAGGCGCGAAACGCCAGAAGGGCCGGCAAACACATGCCTTGGAACGACCAGTCGGGCGATGGCCGGGGCTCAGGCCCCTGGGGCCAGGGTCCCCAACGTCCCCCGCGCGGGCCCCAGCCGCGCCGCCCCAGCGACCGCGGGCCTGACCTTGAGGAAATGCTCCGCAATCTCCAGACCCGCTGGCGCCCCGCCGGCGGCGGGGGCGCAGGGCCGGGCGGCGGCATGCGCCAGATCGGCCCGTCGGGCTTTCTCGTGCTGGGCGCGCTGCTCGTGGCGGGCTGGTTCGCCTCGGGCGTCTACGTGGTGGACGAAGGCGAGAACGGCATCGTCTCGCGGTTCGGCGCCTTCCACCGGCTGACGACGCCGGGCCTGCACGTCCATCTGCCCGCGCCGCTGGAGACCGTGCGCGTGGAGCGCGTGACCTTCCAGCGCAGCCAGCAAGTGGGCTTCCGCGACGACGAGGACCGCCCCAACGAAAGCCTCATGCTCACCGGCGACGAGGCCATCGTCGACATCGATTTCACCGTGATCTGGCAACTGTCGGACCGGCCGCAGGATTTCGTCTTCAACGTCCGCAACCCCGAGGAGGTGGTGCTGGCGGTGGCCGAGAGCGCCATGCGCGAGACCGTCGGGCGCGCGCAGCTGGAGCAGATCATCTCCAGCGAACGCTCCGCGGTGGAGACGGGCACGCGCGACCTCATGCAGGCGACGCTCGATTCCTACCAGACGGGCGTGAAGATCGTGCGGGTGCAACTCCAGAAGGCCACCGCGCCCGAGCCCGTGATCGAGGCGTTCAACGACGTCGACCGCGCCCGCGCCGACGCCGAGAGCAGCGTCAACACCGCCCGCGGCGAAGCGGCCCGCATGCTCCAGGAGGCCGAGGCCTACCGCGAGCGCGTGGTGCGCGAAGGCTCCGGCGAAGCGGAGCGCTTCAACCTCATCTACGAACAATACCGCCGCAATCCGCGCGTCACCCGCGAACGCCTCTATCTGGAGACGATGGAGCGTGTGTACGGCGGGGCCGACAAGATCATCATCGACAGCCGTTCCGGCGTGCAGCCCTACCTGCCGCTCGACCAGCTGCGCAACCGGCAAGGGACGCCCGCGCAATGAACCGTCTCGTGCTTCTCGTCGCGGCCGGCGCCTTCGCCGCGTTCGTGCTGATCTCCAACACCTTCTTCGTGGTGGACCAGACCAAGCAGGCCATCATCCTGCAGTTCGGCCAGCAGCAGACGGTGATCAACCGCGTCGGCTCCAACGCGCCGGGCCTCTACATGAAGGTCCCGTTCGTGCAGAACGTGGTGTTCTACGACAAGCGAAACATCGGCTTCACGCTGGCCGAGCAGCTCATCGTGGGCTCCGACCAGGAGCGGCTCGTGGTGGACGCGTTTGCGCGCTACCGCATCATCGACCCGCTGCGCTTCTACCAGCAGGCCACCTTCGAGGAACGCGGCCAGCAGCGCCTGGAAACCATCCTTGAATCGGTGCTTCGCCAGCGCCTGGGCGCCGCCCGCACCGACGAGATCATCTCGTCGCGCCGTGCGGAGCTCATGCGCTCCATCGCCACCGCCATGGACGCGGAGGCCCGCGGCCTCGGCGTGCAGGTGATCGACGTGCGCATCCGCCAGGCCGATCTCGTGCCCCAGGTGCAGGAACGGGTGTTCGAGCGCATGCGCACCGAGCGTCAACGCGTAGCCGCCGAAATCCGCGCCGACGGGGAACGCCAGAAGGTCGTCATCATCGCCGAGGCGACCGAGAAGGCGCAGAAAACCAAAGGTGAAGGCGACGCCCGCCGGACCGAGCTGTTCGCGAACTCCTACGGCCGGGATGCTGAGTTCGCGGGTTTCTACCGCTCCATGCAGGCCTACGAGAAGGCGATGCCCGCGGGCACCCGCATGATCGTGCCGCCGGACGGGGAATTCTTCCGCTACCTGCGCGACAAGGAAGGCGCAGCCGGGCGGTAGGGGCGGTCGCGGCCCCGGTCGCCCGGCCGGCGGACAGAGCGGGCGCCAGGCAGGGCGGCCCGCCCGGAGAGCGGCGCTCCGGCGCTGCGCTGCGGGAGTACCGCGTTGCGCGCCTGACTTTCGCCCCATATTCAGGCTGCAACCCTGCCATGCCTTCCCGGGACGCCCGCCCCTTGATGATCCGTCCGTTCGCCTCCCTGTCGCCCGCCCTCGCGGCGCTGGCCGTCGGCGCCCTCGCGCTTGGCGGGCTGGCCGCCACCGCAGGGCCTGCGCCGGCGCAGGTGCGCCAACCCGCGGAGGGCTATGGCGACCTCGCCGAACGGCTCATGCCCGCAGTGGTCAACATCGCCACCACCCAGCGCCTCGGCGGCGTGGGCCGTCCGCCGCAGACGCGGGGTGAACGGGGCGGACGCTTCGACGACCTGTTCGGCGACGAGAACCTGAACGAGGTGAGCTCCCTCGGCTCCGGCTTCATCGTCTCCGCCCAGGGCATGATCGTCACCAACAACCACGTCATCGAAGGCGCCGACCAGATCGAGGTGGTGTTCCAGGACGGGGACCGACTGCGCGCCGAGATCGTCGGCCGCGACCCCGCCACCGACATCGCGGTGCTGAAGGTGAACGCGCCGCAGCCCTTGCCGTTCGTGCGCTTCGCCGCCGCCAACAGCTTCCGCGTGGGCGATCTCGTCATCGCCATCGGCAACCCGTTCGGCCTCGGCGGCTCGGTCTCGGCCGGGATCGTCTCTGCGCGCAACCGCAACATCTCCGCCGGCCGCTACGACGATTTCATCCAGACCGACGCCGCCATCAACCGGGGCAACTCGGGCGGCCCGCTGTTCAACATGGCCGGCGACGTCATCGGCGTGAACACCGCCATCGTCTCGCCGACGGGCGGCTCGGTGGGCGTGGGCTTCGCTGCGCCCGCCGATCTCGTCTCCAGCGTCGTGAACCAGATCATCCAGTACGGCGAGACGCGCCGCGGATGGCTTGGCGTGCGCATCGGTCTCGTCACGCCGGACGCCGCCCAGCGCGCCGGCCTGCAGCGCCCGCGCGGCGCCCTCGTCACCGCCATCACGCCCAACAGCCCCGCCGCCCGCGCGGGCCTGCAGGCGGGCGACATCATTCTGAAGTTCGACGGCCGCGACATCCTGGAGGGGCGCAACCTCACCCGCATCGTGGCCGACACGCCGATCAACAAGACGGTGGCGGTGGAGTTTGCGCGCGGCGCGCGCCGCCTCTCGGCCAACGTCACGGTGCTGCGTCTCGACGAGGGCCGCCCGCCGACCGTGCTCGCCGCGCGGCCTGACGAGGGCGGCCAGCCAGCCACCGCCAACCGCGCCGTGGAAGGCCGCGTGCTCGGCCTTACGCTCTCGACGCTGACGCCGCAGCTGCGCCAGCGGTTCGGCATCGGCCTCGATGCGCGCGGGCTTGTGGTGGTCGCTGTCGATCCCGCGTCCGACGCCGCCAGCAAACTGCAGCCCGGCGACGTGGTCGTGGAGATGCAGTTCGAGGAAGTGGAGACCATCGCGGAGGCCCAGCGCGTGGTCCAGCGCGCGCCCGCCGCGCGGCCGGTGCTCGTCTACGTGAACCGCGGCGGCGACATGACGTTCCGTAGCGTGAAGCGCCGCTAGGCGCCCGCCGGGCGCAGTGCGGTAAGCGGGCGTTAACGGCGGTTCGTCACAAAAGGGTCACGAACGACGGTGGCGACGCCGGCGATATGGCCCGTGGGTGCAGCGTGAAAAGCGTGACGGCGATGGATCGCCCGGTGAATGGACTGGCGCAGGACCGGGGGGGCCGCGACCGACCCGCAAGCTGGGAGCTGACGGCGGACGTGAACGCGCGCGCCCGGCATGGCCTGCCGCTGGAGCCGCGCCTGTCGCGCCCGCACTACGAGCGCGAGCTGCGCGATCTCCAGGTGGAGCTCACCAAGCTGCAATCGTGGATCAAGGACACCCGCGTCCGGATGGTGATCCTGTTCGAAGGTCGCGACGCGGCCGGCAAGGGCGGCGCCATCAAGCGCTTCGCCGAGCACCTCAATCCCCGCCAGACGCGCGTGGTGTGCCTCGACAAGCCCTCCGAGGTCGAGCGCGGCCAATGGTACTTCCAGCGCTACATCGAGCATCTGCCCACGGCGGGCGAAATGGTGCTGTTCGACCGCTCCTGGTACAACCGTGCGGGCGTGGAGCGGGTGATGGGCTTCTGCACGGAGGCCGAATACGCGCAGTTCTTCCCGCAGGCCGTGGAGTTGGAGCACAACCTGATTTCCAGCGGCATCGTGCTGTTCAAGCTGTGGTTCGACGTCAGCCGCCACGAGCAGATGCGGCGGATGCTGGCGCGATCGGCCGATCCGCTGAAGCGGTGGAAGCTGTCGCCCGTGGACGTGGAGGCGCTCAACAAGTGGGACGCCTACAGCGCCGCCGAGGACGCCATCTTCGCCCAGACCGCCACGCCGCTGAGCCCGTGGGTGCGCATCAAGTCCGACTGCAAGCGCCGCGCGCGGCTCGCCGCCATGCGCTACGTGCTTGGGTCGATGGCCTATCCCGGCCGCAACGACGCGGTGGTGCAGCCTGCGCGCGATCCCGCGGTGCTGACGGTGACGCCCGCGACCTGACGGGTGCGCCGCGCGGTCTTCACGCGTCGCGGCGAGACCCTGGTCGTTGTCGATTGACGCAGCGAAAAAACGGTCAGCGTCTCACCATGCGTCCCGAACGCGATTGACGCTTCAGGCCGATTCAGCCGGTGACGACCGTGCTCTAGGCTCGGCGCGCCGGGCGGCGTAAACTCTCTCCCCAACGAGACACGCCCCAGGAGACACGCCATGGCGGATCAACTCAGGCTTCGCGCGCTGGAGCGCGACGATCTCAAGTTCGTCCACGATCTCAACAACAACCGGCGCGCCATGACGTACTGGTTCGAGGAGCCCTACGAATCCTTCGTTGAACTGGAGGATCTCTACCTCAAGCATATCCACGAACAGTCCGAGCGCCGCTTCATCGCCGAGACGATGGACAACCAGCGCATCGGCCTCGTGGAGCTGGTGGAGATCACCTACATCCACCGCCGCGCGGAGTTCCAGATCGTCATCGCGCCCGAGCATCAGGGCCGCGGCTTCGGCACGTCCGTCACCAAGCTGGCGGCGGATTATGCGTTCCGCGTGCTCAACATCAACAAGCTGTACCTGCTCGTCTCCACCGACAACGAGGCCGCCATCAGCATCTACCGCGCCTGCGGCTTCGTGGAGGAGGGTCATCTGGTGGACGAGTACTTCGTCGACGGCCACTACCAGGACGCACTGCGCATGTACCAGCTGCAGCGCGATTTCATCGCCCGCGAAAGCGCCCCCACCCTCGACGGCGCCCGCGACGCGGGGCCTGCGTCGCGCGTTGGTTAGGCGTTCCCGCCATCGGCTTACATTTTGTCGAGGATGTCGCCGACGTCCGGGGCCGCGGTCACTTTGGACGGATCGTAGGCGAACGCGTCGTCCGGCCCGCCGTCGCCCAAGCGCACTTCAGTGGCGGTCTGTTCGATGGTGAGCCCGGCGAGGGCGCTGCTGACGCGCAGCGTGCCGCCCCACGGCGTGACGCACGAGCGCGTGCCCAACTGGGCCACTTCCCAGTAGTCGCAGGCGTGGCCGGCGAAGGTCCCGCTTTCACCGGTGCGGCGCCCACCCATGCGCGTCATGATTTCCGCGCCGAACGCCACCCCGTCGCGTCCGCGCATCGCCTCAACGACGTCCGCGTACAATGGGTTGTCCGTTGCGCTTCCCGCGCCGCTGGTCGGGTCGATCGTGATGATCCGCGCGCCTTCGTTGATGACGCGCTCGCGCATCGGTTGCGTCATGCCGGCGAAGTTGATCGTGAGATCCTTGATTTCCGCACGTTTGCGGCCCCACTCGCGGACGTGAAGCGTGCTGACGCCGGTCTGCTGGCCGGTATGCGCCATGACGATGGTGAAGCGCTCTTCGCCGAAAAACCGCTCGTCGCCGCCGGCTGCTCCCGCCGCCTTGGCCTTGAGGGATGGGTCTGTCCCGCTGGCGGAGTCCTGTCCTGCTGGTGGCGTGCACGCCGCAAGGGCCGCAATCGCTCCGAGCGTCACGAAAAGGCGCTTCATGGTGTCCCCCGTTTCGGTCTTTCCGCCTCACGCAGCGGTCCGTCTTGCGTAGAGACCTCATAGATCATTCGCAGGCAGAACGCATGCGCTGCGCCTCTCTGTCACGTAACAATCACAAAGGGATTTTGTATCGCGGACCGCAGCGCAACGCCGGCGGTGAACGCGTCAGGACGGTGCAGGAAAGCGCGCCTCGCGACGCGTCCTATACGACGAACTCCGCGCGCGCGTAGCCCTGGAAGAACAGCGCTGTTTCCAACGTCGTGTGCCTGATCTGCGCGTCGGCCTCTGCGGCGACGACGGGCTTGGCGCGGTAGGCGACGCCGAGGCCCGCGGCGGCGATCATGGCGAGGTCGTTGGCGCCGTCGCCCAGCGCCAGCGCGTCGGCGACGCTCACACCCAGCGCGCGCGCCTCGTCCTCCATCGCCGTCAGTTTCGCCGTGCGGCCGAGAATGGGGGCGCCCACGGCGCCGGTGAGCGTCGCGCCGTCGTCGATGAGCGTGTTGGCGCGGTGATCGTGGAAGCCCGCCAGCGCGGCCACGCGGGATGTGAAGAACGTGAACCCCCCGCTCACCAGCACGCAGCGCGCGCCATGCGCGGCCATGGTGCGCACCAGGGTTTCCGCGCCGGGATTGAGGCGCACGCGCTCCGCAAAGCAGCGCTCCAGCGCATCGAGCGGCAGGCCCTTCAGCATGGCGACGCGCGCGGTCAGCGCGCTTTCGAAATCCAGTTCCCCGCGCATGGCGCGCTCCGTGATGGCGCTGATCTCGGCCTTGCGGCCGGCGAAATCGGCCAGTTCGTCGATGCACTCGCAGCCGATGATGGTGCTGTCCATGTCGGCCACAAGCAGACGTTTGCGGCGGCCCTGCGCCGGCACGAGCGCCCAGTCGGCGGCGACGTCGTCCATCCATGTGGCGAGGATCGCGCGCGCGTCGCTCGGCGGGGCGGGGACGGCCCATTCGCACGCCTCCCACGGGCTCAGCACGCGCGGCGGCGCAGCGCCCCAGGACCCGACGCGCCGACCGATCACGCTCAGCGCCTCGGCGTAGCCGTGGCGGTCCGGGCTCGCGACGACGAGGGCGTGGCTCAAGATCGAGGCTCCGGTGAATCTGCTCCACGGCGGGCGGCGGGCGGCGTACCCTGCGGGCGATGACTCGTGCGCTGCTTATCATGGGGCCGACGGCCAGCGGCAAGTCCGCGCTGGCGCTGGCGCTGGCGGCGCGGCTCGGCGGCGAGATCCTCAACGCCGACTCGATGCAGGTGTACGCAGGCCTGCGCGTGCTGACCGCGCGCCCGACGGAGGCCGACGCCGCGCGCGCCCCCCACCACCTCTACGGCCACGTGGACCCCGCGATCCGCTACTCCACCGGCGCGTGGGTGCGCGCGGCGCACATCAAGATGGCGGAGGTGGCCGACCGGGGCGCTGTCCCGATCCTGGTGGGCGGGACGGGGCTCTACTTCCGCGCGCTCACCCATGGCCTGGTGGACATCCCCGAGCCGCCGCCCAAGCTGCGCGCGGCGCTGGAGGCCGACCTCGCCGCCGAGGGGCCCGAGATCCAGCACGCGCACCTCGCCACCCTCGATCCACAGGCCGCCGGCGTGATCATGCCGCGCGACGGCCAGCGGATCCTGCGCGCGCTCGCGGTGCGGCTGACCACCGGGGTGTCCATCGTGGACTGGTGGCGCGGGACGCGGCCCGTGCTGGCGGCCGACGGGTGGCTCGGCGTCGCGCTCACGCCGCCGCGGGCGGCGCTCTATGGGGCGATCGACGCGCGGTTCGCCGCCATGCTCGCCGACGGCGCGGTGGCGGAGGCGGAGGCGCTGGCGGCGCGGAGCCTCGATCCCGGCCTGCCGGCGATGAAGGCCCACGGCCTGCCGTGGCTGATGGCGCACCTGCGGGGGGAAATGTCGCTCGCCGACGCCGCGGGCCTGGCTGCGCGGGACACCCGCCGCTACGCCAAGCGCCAGTTCACCTGGATCGCCCACCAGACGCCGGACTGGCCGACGATCGCGGACACCGCGCTCAACGCGCGGGTGGCGCACGTTTGTGCCTTGTGGGATCGGCTTGACACCCGGAATGAGGCAAATTAATCGTCCGTCGGAGAGGGAATAGAAATGCCCGTCCAATCCGTTCGTCGACTTGTAACCTGATCGCGCCGCGACGGGCCCTTGAAGAGGCCCGCGATGGCGCATGGAACACGAAGGGGCCTCCCGAGGGCCCCTTTTCTTTTGCTCGTTTCCCGATCACCCAGACCCGACTGCCACGCCCCGCAACAGCCCTTCGGAGACCCCGTCATGGACGGCGCCGCCCCCGCCACCAAGCCCGATGCCGCCCTCGTCATGAGCGGGGCCGAGATCGTCGTGCGCGCGCTCATCGACCAGGGCGTGACCGACCTGTTCGGGTACCCCGGCGGGGCGGTGCTGCCAATCTACGACGCGCTCTTCAACGAGCCGCGCCTGCGCCACATCCTCGTCCGCCACGAGCAGGGCGCGGGCCATGCCGCCGAAGGCTACGCCCGCTCCACCGGCAAGCCCGGCGTGGTGCTCGTCACCAGCGGGCCGGGGGCCACCAACGTGGTCACGCCGTTGGCGGACGCGCTGCTCGATTCCATCCCGCTGGTGGTGATCACGGGGCAGGTCGCCACCCACCTCATCGGCTCCGACGCGTTCCAAGAGTGCGACACCGTCGGCATCACGCGCGCCTGCACCAAGCACAATTGGCTGGTGAAGGACGTGAACGATCTCGCCCGGGTGATCCACGAGGCGTTCCACGTCGCCACCAGCGGCCGCCCCGGGCCCGTGGTAATCGACATCCCCAAGGACGTGCAGTTCATGACCGGGCCGTACGTCGGCCCCGAGGGCGTGCGCCCGAAGACCTACCATCCCGCCCGCGCCGCCGACCCCGCCAAGATCGAGCAGGCCGTGGACTTGATGGCGAAGGCGCAACGCCCGGTGTTCTACACCGGCGGCGGCGTGATCAACGCGGGGCCG
>JANRIM010000113.1:0-2091 GCA_033764865.1 Hyphomonadaceae bacterium | reverse complement strand
GTGACCGCGCCCGGGGCTGGCGACGTTGCGTCCCGGCGCGGCGCGGTCTATGCGCCCGCCATTGGTCAGGGTTCCGGAGAGAGCGGATGGCGTCGGCGCACGGGTCCGAACACGGGGATATGGACGCGGTCATGGACATGCCCGCCCACCGCGGCATGTTCGCCGGCTTCATCAAGGCCGTGGAGTGGAGCTGCGCTTTCATCGCCATGCTGCTGGCGCTGACGGTGTTCTCCTTCGCCATGGGCCTCGGCTGGTGGACCGGCCTCATCGCCTGGGTGGTCGTCGGCGTGGCGGCGGGCGCGCTGCTTGGTCTGGGCGCGGTCTGGTGGGCCTTGTTGGGCGTGTCCACGGTGCTGCTGGCGGCGGGCGGCGCGGTCACCATGGCGCTGATCGGCGCGGGATAATGCCCCCGGCGCCTGCGCGCCGGTTGCAGAACGCCGCGACGCATGGTCCTGTCCGCCGCTGAATTGGAACAGTCCGGCATGGGGGCGGCCCCGGATCCGGGGCAGGGAGCGGAGACGACATGCGCATTGCGGTCGTGAAGGAACGGGCGGCCGGCGAGACGCGGGTTGCGGCCACGCCCGACACCGTCAAGAAGATCATCGCCCTCGGGCACGCCGTGGCGGTCGAGTCCGGCGCGGGCGTCGCCTCCAGCATCACCGATGACGCTTTCGTCGCCGCGGGCGCGGAGATCGCCGCCGACGCGGGCGCCGCCATCGCCGGCGCGGACCTGCTGATGAAGGTGCGCAGCCCCACGGCGGAGGAATTGGGCGCGCTGCGCAAGGGCGCCGGCGTCGTGGCCTTGCTGAACCCCTATGGCGACAAGGCCGGCGCGGACGCCGCCGCCCGCCAGGGCGTGGCCGCCTTCGCCATGGAGTTCGTGCCCCGGATCACGCGGGCGCAGTCCATGGATGCGCTGTCCTCGCAATCGAACCTCGCCGGCTACCGCGCGGTGGTGGAGGCGGCGCATCTCTACGGGCGCGGCTTTCCGATGATGATGACGGCGGCGGGCACGGTGGCCGCGGCCAAGTGCTTCGTGATGGGCGCGGGCGTCGCGGGCCTGCAGGCCATCGCCACTGCGCGCCGCCTGGGCGCGGTCGTCACCGGCACGGACGTGCGCCCGGCCGCGAAGGAGCAGGTGGCGTCCCTCGGCGCCAAGTTCATCGCCGTGGAGGACGACGAGTTCAAGCAGGCCGAGACCGCCGCCGGCTACGCCAAGCCCATGAGCGCGGAGTACCAGGCCAAGCAGGCCGCGCTCGTGGCCGAACACATCGCCAAACAGGATATCGTCATCACCACCGCGCTCATTCCCGGACGGCCTGCGCCCGTGCTGGTGACCGAGGCGATGGTGCGCTCCATGAAACCGGGCTCGGTGATCATCGATCTGGCGGTGGCGCAGGGCGGCAACTGCCCGCTGTCGAAACCCGACGAGGTGGTGGACGTGGCCGGGGTGAAGGTGGCGGGCTTCACCAACCTGCCCGCGCGCCTGCCGGCGGATTCCTCGGCGCTCTACGCCAAGAACCTGCTCGCGTTGCTGCCGCTGCTCACCGACAAGGACACCAAGGCTTTCGCCCCGGCGTGGGATGACGAGATCATCAAGGGCGCGGCGCTCACCCGGGACGGCGCCGTGGTGCACCCGAGTTTCGCGCCCCCCGCGCCGGCGGCCTGACGCCATGCACGACGCCGTCTTCGCCGACCGCTGGTATGCGGCGTGGAACGCGCACGATCTCGACCGGATCATGGCGTTCTACGCCGAGGACGTGGAGTTCAGCTCCCCCTACATCGCCGCGCTCGGCTTCGCGGCGGACGGCGTCGTGTCGGGCAAGCCGTGGTTGCGGGACTACTTCTCCCGCGCGCTCGCGCGGGCGCCGGATCTCACGTTCACGCCCGAGAGCCTGTGCGTGGGCGCCCGCGGCCACACGCTGATCTACCGCAACCATCGCGGCGAACGCGCCGCCGAACATCACGTGCTCAACGCCGCCCGTCTCATCGTGCGCGCGGAAGCGACCTACGAGGCGGGCTCGTGAGCGGCGTCGCGCAGCCCCCATCCCCCCGCTCCGCGGGGGACTTCCCCCGCATGCGGGGGAAGAT
>JANRIM010000112.1:0-12220 GCA_033764865.1 Hyphomonadaceae bacterium | reverse complement strand
CGCGGTCCAGATGCGATCCGGCGTCGACGTGGAGGGCAGCCGGGCGCAAGCCATGCCCCTGTTGCGGGAAGCGGCCATGGCGGGCGCGCGGCTCGTGGCCACGCCCGAAATGACTGTCCGCCTCGATCTCAACCGCGCCCGCCGCAATGAAGCGCTGGCGCGGGCGGATCTGGTGGCCGAGCAGCGCGCCTGGGGCCGAACAGCTGAGGAGCTGGGGGTCTGGATCCTGGTCGGCTCCGTGCCAGTCCCAGCAGACGAGGGGCGGGTCTACAACCGCAGCCAGCTGTTTGCCCCGGACGGCCGGCTCGCGGCCACCTACGACAAGATCAACCTCTTCGATGTGACGCTGGGCGGCACGGAGAATTATCGAGAGTCCGCCGGCGTCGCACCGGGAACGCGGGCGGTGGTGACCCAAGGCCCCATGGGCGTGAAGCTGGGCCTGACGATCTGTTACGACATCCGGTTCGCCGGGCTCTATCGCGCATTGGCCCGTGCCGGCGCAGAAATGATCGCCGCCCCGGCGGCGTTCACCGTGCCCACCGGCCGGGCGCACTGGGAAACCTTGCTGCGCGCCCGCGCCATCGAAACTGGCGCGTTCGTCATCGCGCCGGCGCAGGGCGGCGTGCACGAGGATGGCCGGGCCACCTGGGGCCACTCCATGATCGTGGGGCCCTGGGGACAGGTGCTCAAGACGCTGCCCGGCGACGACCCTGGCATGATCGTAGCCGATTGCGACCTCGACGAGGTCGCCGACGCCCGCGCCAAGATTCCCGCGTGGCGGGATGAGGCGGCGTTCGAAGCCCCATGATCCGCTACGCCCTCACCTGCGCCAACGATGAAGCGTTTGAAGGCTGGTTCGCCTCCAGCGCGGACTATGACGATCAGGCGGCGCGCGGTCTGATCGAGTGCCCGCTATGCGGGTCGAAGGAGGTGCGCAAGGCGCCGATGGCGCCGGCGGTGGCCCGCCGCCGCGAAGGCGCGCCGTCGCCGGCGGAGATCGTCGCGCGGGTGCGCGCGCACATCCGCGAAACGTTCGACTACGTGGGAGAGGGATTCGCCCAGGAGGCGCGCGCCATCCACGAGGGGGACGCCCCTGACCGGCCGATCTGGGGCGAGGCGACGCCGGAGGACGCGCGCGCCATGGTCGACGACGGGCTTCCCGTCACCCCGCTGCCGCCCGCGCTCGCGCCCACGCCGCCGCGCAAGCTCAACTAGGCGCATCCGCGCCGCAAAAGCGCCGCCGGCGCGTCGCATCGGCGCCGCGGGGAGGGGCGATGACGTGACCGTCCGATGAAGGGATGGTAATGTCCCAAGGCATGCGTGGCGGTGGCCGCGTCGGCGAACTTCCATCGGAACCAGCGTGCAAGGGACGGGGCGTATGCCGGTTGAGCTTCTGACATTTGCTGAAACGCTGCGGGAACAGTTGCTTGCCCTGGCGCCGGACTCCGTGCGCGCGCCGCTGGAAGCCCTTCCGCCCGTGGTGGTTTTGGCGCTTGTGGTCGCCGTTGCGCTGGTGGCGCTCTGGATCCTGTTGGCCGCGCTTGGGGCGCTGTTCGGCGGAGGCCGCCGCCGCCGGGGCGAGGACGACGACTCCGACCTCCGCCCGCCCTCGCGCCGCGAGGAGCCGCCTGCGCCGAGCCGGCCCGCGGAGCCGCCCCGCGCCCAGGCCATGAACGCCGCGGACCTGACCGCCAGACACGAGGAGCTCATCGCCCGCGGCGACCGGCAGGCCCAGGGC
Source organism: Hyphomonadaceae bacterium (assembly GCA_033764865.1). GTDB lineage: Bacteria > Pseudomonadota > Alphaproteobacteria > Caulobacterales > Aquidulcibacteraceae > VFBF01. The sequence continues at coordinate 10,482 of JANRIM010000112.1, read as the reverse complement.
GGCGATCTCCAGGGTGCGCTAGCCAGCTTCAAGGAAGCGCTCGATCTGGCGCGCCAGTACGCGTTCTCCCGCCCGGAAGCCCCCGAACCCCAGCGCTTGGTCGCCAAGGCGCTGCACAAGGTGGGCGACGTGAGCGCCCGGACGGGCGACGCCCATGCCGCGCGTCAGCATCACGAACAGGCGCTTGTGCTCCTGCGGCGGGTCTATGGCGCCAATCCCCGGGACGCGGCCCTCGCACGCGAACTCGCGGTGACGCTGGAGCGTCTCGGCGCCAACGCCGCCCAGGCGGGCGATCGCCCCGGCGCCCGCGCCGCCTTCGAGGAAGAGTTGCGCATCGCCTCGGCGATGGCGCAGCAGGAAAACAACGACCTCGCCTGGGTGCGCTTCAAGGCCGTGGTGCACATCATGCTCGGCAACCTCAATGAAGGCGACAGCCGCGCCCACTATGAGCAGGCCCGCCAGCTGTTCGAGACGCTGGAGCGCGCCGGCCAGATCCAACCGCAGGACTCCCAGACCCTCCAGCAATTGCGTGGCGTGCTGAGCGCGTGATTGCCGCTCCGGCGGAACGCGCGTAGACACCGCGCTCCCGTAGTCATCAGGAATCGGCGGCGTTGCGCATCCGGCGCACCTTTGGCGGGCCCGTGGGCCGGCTCACGCTCGTCATGTCGTGCGTATTCGCAGGCATGGGCGTGGCGCTTCCGTTTCTCGGCCGCTGGCTCGAGGAAGTCCACGGCCTGTCGGGGCTGGAGATTGCGGCGGTCCTGTCGGGCGCGCAGCTTGCGCGGTTCGCCGTCGGGCCGTTGATCGCTGCGTGGGCGGACGGCTTCCAGGATCGGCGGGTCGCTTTGCGCGTGCTCTCCGTGGCCGCGCTTGCACTCTACGTGGCGTTTTTCAACGCACAGGGCTTCTGGGCGCTCTTCGTCACCAGTTTCCTCGCCCAGACCATGGGACAAGCGATGACGCCGCTCGTGGAGGGCGCCATCCTGCGCGGCGCGCTGGTGTACGGCGGCCTCTCCTACGGCGTGGCGCGCGGGATCGGGTCGCTGGCGTTCATCGTCTCGAACATCGCCGGCGGCCTGCTCATTGCGCGGTTCGGCATCGAGGCGGTGGCGGCGTACATCCTCGCGTCGATGGCGGCGGCGATGTTGAGCGCGCTCTTCGCGCTTGCCCCCGACCCGGTGGAGACGGGCGATGGCGTCGGCGTGCGAGGTCGTCTCAAGGAAGCGCTCGCTCTGTTTCGCAGGCCGGCGTTCGCGCTGCCGGTGGCGGCGGCCAGCCTCATCCAGTGCGGCCATTCGTTCTACTACGGCTTCTCGACATTGGTGTGGGCCAAGCAGGGATTTTCGGATGCGCTCATCGGCTGGCTGTGGGCCTTTGGCGGCATCATCGAAGTGGCCCTCTTGTGGACGCTTCCGCGCTTTGAGCGCCGTTTCTCCCCGGAGGCGCTGATCGCGTGGGGGGGCGCGGCTGCGGTGTTGCGGTGGGCGGCGATGTCGTTCCTGCCGCCGGCGGCGCTGATGTGGCCGCTGCAGGCGCTGCATGCGCTCACCTTCGCCGCCACCCATGTGGGCGCCCTCAAGCTGGTCCAGCGTGAGGCGCCCCCCCACATCGCCGGCGTCGCCCAGACCCTCTACGCCGCGCTCGCCTCCGGCACGCTGGCCGGGCTTTCCATGCTGATCTCGGGCGCGCTCTACGACAGCGTCGGCGCACTCGGCTACCTCGCCATGGCCGCTCTCGCCGCCGCCGGCCTCGCGATCATGGTCCGCAAGATTCCCTCAGGGCGCGTAAGCCGGGACCAATCGCCCCCGCCTTGAGGGGAAAAGCGAACGGTGACGGCGGCGATTGTGCGCTTGAAGCGTTAGTGTTCGGGGACCGCGCCGTCCTCTGCTAGCAGTCAGGGGTCATGCAAGAAGCCGTCGCCCACCCGGAGGCCATTTCGCCTGCATTCAGCGTGCGCGACGACGCGGGCGGGCGCGTGCTCGCCCTGGCTGGGGACTGGACGGCCGCCACCGTAGGCGAGATCGACGCGCCGCTGCGCGAGCTTATCGGCCACCTGGGCCCCGATCCCGCCGTGGACGTGTCGGGACTGGGCCGGATGGACGTCGCCGGCGCCTGGCTTGTGGTGCGCACGTTCGGCGCCGCAGGGGACCCCATCGCCGTGCGCGGCGATCACGCCAACGCCCAGCGCCTCATCTCGGTGGCGCAGGCGGCCGCCCACGACGATGTTCCACATCCCGATCGCCTGCATGGCGTCGTCGCCGTGTTCGACCGGATCGGGCACGCGCTCGTCAATGCGCGCCACGAGGCGTTGGGGACGCTGGAGTTCCTTGGGCTGACCATCGTCACGCTGCTGCGCCAGCTTCGCCATCCCCAACGCATCCGCTGGATTTCGGTCGTGAGCGTCATGGAGACGGCGGGGCTGAACGCCATGCCGATCATCATGCTGTTGTCGTTCTTCATCGGCGTCGTCGTCGCGTTTCTCGGCGCACGCATCCTCGGCGACTTCGGCGCCGCTGTGTTCACCGTGGAGCTGGTGGCGTTCTCCGTGATGCGGGAGTTCGGCGTCGTCATCACCTGCGTGCTGCTGGCGGGCCGGACGGACAGCGCCTTCACCGCCCAGATCGGGGCCATGAAGATGCGCCAGGAGATCGACGCCATGCGCGTGCTCGGCCTCGATCCCATGGAAGCGATCGTCGTGCCCCGCCTGATCGCCATGCTGGTGATGACGCCGATCCTCACCTTCGCCGCCATCGTCGCCGGTCTGGCGGGCGGCCTCATCGTGTGCTGGGCCATGCTGAACGTGAGCCCGATCATGTTCTTCACGCGCATCAGCGAGGCGGTCCCCGCGCAGCATTTCTGGGTCGGCATGCTCAAGGCGCCGCCACTGGCGGTGGTCCTGGCGCTGGTGGGTTGCCGGCAGGGCCTTGAGACGGACAACGACGTCACCTCGCTTGGCCAGCGCGTCACGGCCTCGGTCGTGCACGCCATCTTTCTCGTCATCGTGCTCGATGCGGCGTTCGCCATCTGGTTCCTGGAGATGGATTGGTGAGCGGGGAGATCGCCATCCGCCTTCGCGGCATCGTCACGCGCTTCGGCGAGCAGACGGTGCATGATGGCCTCGACCTCGACGTGCGTCGTGGGGAGATCCTTGGCGTCGTGGGTCCGTCAGGCTGCGGCAAGTCGGTGCTTTTGCGCCAGATCGTAGGCCTGGATACCCCGCAGGCCGGTGAAGTGCAGGTCTTCGGCGTGGACGTTCTTGGGCTGTCGGACGAGCACCGGCGCGCCGTGAACCAGCGCATGGGCGTCATGTTCCAGGACGGGGCGCTGTTCTCCTCCCTAACCGTGCGCGAAAATGTGGAGGCGCCGTTCCGCGAGCACACGAAGCTGCCGCTGGCCCTGGTCCACGAACTCGCGGCGCTGAAGCTGAAGATGGCGGGTCTGGACGAAGGGGCGCATCTGAAGTCGCCCGGGCAGCTGTCGGGCGGCATGCGCAAGCGCGCCGCCCTCGCCCGTGCACTTGCGCTCGATCCCGAGCTGCTCTTCCTCGACGAACCGACCGCCGGCCTCGACCCCGTCACTGCGGGGCGCTTCGACGCGCTCCTGCGCGAGCTGACGGACGCGCTCGATCTCACGGTTTTCCTCGTCACCCACGATCTCGACACGCTGGCGGCCGTGTGCGACCGCATCTGCGTTCTCTATGGCGGGAAGGTCGCCGCCATCGGCACGCTTGACGACGTGCGCGCCAACGCCACCGGCTGGATCGCCGATTATTTCTCCGGGCCGCGCGGTCGTGCGGCGTTTCGCGAAAAGGAAGTCTAGGCCATGGAGACGCGGGCCAACTATGTGCTGCTTGGCGCTGTAACCGTCGCGGGATTCGCGCTGGCGATGCTTTTCGCCCTGTGGCTTGCGCGCGCCACGTTCGATCGCGAGTTCGCGGTCTACGATGTCGTGTTCGACGGGCCCGCGCGTGGCATCGGGGCAGGCACGGAAGTGCGCTTCAACGGCATCCGCGTGGGGGAGGTCAGTGATCTCTTCATGGATCCCGGACAGGAAACCAACGTGGTGGCGCGCATTCGCATCGGCGCCACGTGGCCCGTGCGCACCGACAGCGATGTTCGGCTTGAGCCGTTGGGGCTTACGGGCCTCAACCTCATCCAGATCAGCTCCGGCGAAGCCACGGGGGCGCTTATGCGTCACCGCATGGGCGATCCCCCGCCGCGCATCCAGGCGCGGGGCGCCGCGCTGGACCAGATCCTTGAGTCTAGCGAAACCATCGCCCAGAACGCGACAGAGGCCCTCGCGGGCGCGCGCGACGTTCTCAACCAGGAAAACGCCGCGCGCCTGTCGCGCATCCTGAAGAATCTGGAAGACGTCTCAACGACGCTCGCCGCAGAGCAGGGCGCCATCAAGAACACTGCGCGGGCTGCGGAGGAGCTGCGTGTGGCCTCGCGGCAGTTCACGGCCACCGCGCGGGAGTTCGAGTTGCTGGCGCGGGACGGTCGCCAGTCACTGGTCGCGCTGAGCGCCAACGCCAACACCACGCTCACCAACATAGGCACGGCCGCGGAAAGCCTGGGCTCCGCCTCGACGTTCGCGTCCACCGGCGCCTTGCCCGAGCTCAGCGCCGCCGCCCGCGACATGCGCCGCCTTGCGGTGACGATGGAGCGCGTGGCCACGAACATCGAACGCTCTTCGACGCTGGCGTCGGTGGGCGAGCAGAAGCCCGTCGTGAGGGTTGATCCATGAGAAGCATTGCGGTTCTGGCGGTCGTCGCCTCCTCACTTCTGGGCGGGTGCATTTCGCTGCTGCCCGATCCACCGCCGCCTGCTGCGATCTACAGCCTGCGGGCGGGCGAAGTGGCCCGTCAGGCCGCCCCTGCGAAGGATGTGGTGATTGGGGTGTCCGAGCCGGTCGCGCCGCGATCCGCCGCCGGCGCCGACATCGTGTGGCGCACCGGGCCGCAAATTGCGTTCATGGAACGCGCTGCATGGGACGGGGCCGCCCCCGATCTCCTGCAGGACATGCTCATCGACACCATCGAACGGCGCGGCGGCGCACGCGCCGTAGTGCGCATGGGCGCGGGCGTCCGGTCCGATGTGAGCGTGCAGTGGGATGTTCTGGCGTTCGAGGTGGTGGAGGGCGAGGGCCCGCTGGAGGCGTCCATCGCGCTGTCCGTGCGGCTGGTGGACATGCGGACCCGCGCCATCACCCGTGTGGAGCGCTTCAGCGCACGCGCCCCGATCTCTCAGAGATCGGGGCGGGCCGCGGCCGCGGCGTTGGAGCGCGCCGCGGGGGACGCGATGGTGAAGATCGCCGACTGGGCGATCGCCAATGCGGAGCCGCCTCAGCCGAGCGCGGCGTCCACCAGCAGGTAGGCGATGAGAACCGTCTTGCCGCCCGGCTGGGTGGCGAGATCGGGCTTGGCGCGAAACGCGACTGCGTCCGCGCGGGCCTGCGCGTCACCTTCAAACAGGCGCTGCAGGCGCGCGACCACTTCCGGCGCGGCGGCCGTAACCGCCTGGCGGCGTGCGGCGCCGCCCTGGCGGGCGCGGCTGGCGATGAAGTCGAGGTCGGCGGTTGCGAACACGTCGCCGGCGCGCACGCCCACCCGCATCAGCAGCTCGATCGCTTTTTCCGCGGGGCTCTTCTCCACCAGGTTGAATCGATCGCCAGGCATGCTGTCGTTGGCCGAGGAGGGCACTGCCCAGTCGGCGGTGTAGTCCGTGTTGGCGAAGCGCGGGGCCGACATCGTCTCCATCGGGGTGGACGTGAACACGGGGCGGGCGCCGCCCATCGCGTACATCTTCTCGGCCACGTGCTGGTTTTCGTTGACGACTACAGGCGCCGGTTCGGCGACGGCGGGCTTTTGCGCCACGTGGGCCGTGCCGGCCATCGCCGAAAGGCGGCGCTGGATCGACGCGGCGTGGCGGTCCGCGGCGGCCTGCGCCTCTTCGGAGGCGCGACGGGCTTCGTCCGCCGCATCCTTCAGCTTGGCGAGGGTCGCAACGGCGTTATCTTCCATCGCCTGGGTTTCCGTGCGGATCATGTGGGCCACACGGCGCGCGTCGGCGACGGCGCGCTGCGTGGTCTCGCGAACCGCGCTGGCCGTCGCGTTGGCGGCGAGCGTCGCATTTTCCGCGGACTGGCGAGCCGTATCGGTCAGTGTGGTGGCCTGTGAGAGGGCTTCAAGCGCGGTGACGATCGTGCCGTCGAGACGTTGCGCCGCCATTTGCGTGGCGGTCGCTGCGCCATCCATGGCTTCAGTGCGCTCCGCCATCAGCGCTGCGGACGCTGCGAAGCTGGTCAGGTGCGCCTGGAAGGTCTCGTCGGCGGCGACGTACTCCTGGCGAACGAGACGGGACGCCTCACGCATCAGACGGATCTGGCGGCCCACGTTCTCCCCCAGCACATCCGATTGCTGACGCAGTTCAGTGGTGAGATCCTCGAACGCGAGGCGCTCGCTTTGCAGCGTCGCGGAGAGCGCGCCGGCGCCGTCCTTCGCGCTGGCTACGGCCTGATCGAACACGATGGCGTTGCGTGCCGCGGCGGCTTCCAGTTCCGCGAAGCGATCCAGCGCCACGTCCACGACGGATTGCAGGGCGCCGATTTCGGCGCGCACCGTCTGGCCAAGGCTCCGCGCGCGGTCCTCCACGGCGCCGGCGGGAGCGAGCGCCTCGGTGGCGAGGCGCGCGAGTTCGGCGGTCTCGCGGCGGACGCGATGCGCTTCACGGGCAGCGGCGGCAGCGAACACGATCATCAGCGCGGGCGCGATGGCCACCGCGAGGATGCCGGCGAGGACGGCGGGGTGCTGTGTCCCCAGCGCGTCCGCGCCCATGAAGGCGGTCGGCGCTCCGATGGCGGCCGCGATCCAGGCCAACGCCGCCGTGACGCCCCAGAACCCCGCGCCGGCGGCGGGCGGTCCCTTCGGCTCTTTCGCGGAAAGGGCCTCGATTTCGGCGAACGTCAGCGGCGCTTCGTCGACCGCGTTTTCGGCCACCGTCACCGGCGGGATGGCGATGTCCACCTGCTCGCCCTCGCGGAGGGCGGCTTCAAGATGGGCGAACTCCTCGTCGAGGGGTCCCGGTTTGGTCGTGTCGTGCATGATCGATCGCTCCAAGATCGGCCTGCACCGCCGCGGCGTGCGACGGAATGAGGGCTCGCGGCCCAGGGGAAGCAATTCGGGCGCCAGACGAAAAACGCGCCGTGGGTCACCACGGCGCGTCTGTTCGCTCGCGTCTGACGGGCGCGGTTAACTGGATGCGGCGTCGATCAGCAGGAACGCGCGGGTGGCGTCCGCAGACATGGAGGCGCGTCCGCGTCCGAGGAGATCGGCGATGCGGGCGCCCTCGGCTTCAAGGAAACGCGCCGCTTCTTCCCGGGCGCGGGGGTCGCTGTCGAACCGTTCCGAAAGCCGCAGCACCGCTTCTGGCGCGGCGTCGCGCACAGCCCGCCGGCGCGCCTGCGTCCCGTTGCGGGCGCGGGCGGCGATGCGGTCGAGGGCTGCGACGGAGAACACCTCCGGCAGGCGCACGCCGATGCTCTCCATCATCTGGGCGGTGCGCCCCGGGGCGGGGGGCGGGCGGTCGAACAACGGGTCGGCCATGCGGGCGGGGGCTACCGTGACGGCCGGCGCGCTATGGTGAAGCGAGAACGTCTGCGCCGCCGCCGGACGGGGACCGACCGGCGTCATGGCCGGCGACGCCGCGCCAGGAGCGAACGCGGGGGCGAACGGGGCTGCGGGCGCCAGCGGCTCGGGAGACCGGGCGACCGGCGGCGGAACCACTCGGCGGGGCGCTTCATACTCGTTGGGGGCAGCCATGACCTGCGGTCGGCCCGAGGGTTCGCGATGGGGCGCCGGGCCAGGCTCCGGCTCCGCGGCGCCCAGCATCTCACGCCAGTTCCAGCGCCCGGTGTTTCCCCGTTCGCCGCTGACCTTGTCTTCCAGGGTGACGCGCCCGTCGGCGCGCGACTGGATCCGGGGACCGAACCCGAACTGCTCGCCGAAGCCACGCCTGCGGCCCTCATCGGGCAGGGCGGCCACGCGGGCGACCTGTTCCTCGAACCGCTGGGCCTCCAGGCGCTCGAGATCGCGACGGGCGCGCTCGTCGCGGGCCGCATCCCGGCCGGCGCCATCCTTGCCGCCGGGGATGAAGCTGAACGTCCGCCCGCCTGGCGGCCGTTTCGGAGGCAGGGCCCCGGTGATCTCGCGGGCGTCGACCGCGGCGACGCGGGCCGCCTCGGCCGCCTCCCGGAGGCGCTCCAGCGCCGCCGCCGCTTCCCGTTCGACGGTTTGGGCCTCGGCGCGGATCAACTCCGCCACCCGCCGCGCGTCGTCGATGGCGCGGTTGGTTGTGTCGCGAACCGCGCCGGCCGTGGCGTTCGCCGCCAGCGTGGCCGCTTCCGTCGATTTCTTGGCGGTTTCCGTGAGACTTGTGGCCTGCGCCAGCGTATCGAGCGCTCCGGCGAGCGCGGTCTCGAGGCGGTGCGTGCTGTCGGCCGTGGAGGCCGCCGCCTGGGCCAACTGGCCCGTCCGTTCGCCGATCACGTTCGCGGCTGCGCCGAACCCGTTGAGGCGGGCTTCCAGCACCTGGTCGACGGCGCGCAGCTGGGTCTCGGCCTCGTGGGCGGCCCCGGTGATCGTCTGCGACTGGCGGCGCACCGTCTCGCCAAGGCGCGCAACATTGGCGTCCAGATCGCTGGAAATCTGCATCAAGACGGCGCGTTCGCGCTCCAGGCCGCTGATCATCGCGCCGGCGCCCTGCTGTGCGGTGGCGGCGGCTTGCTCCACAGCCAGTTTCTGGCGGGTCACGACAGTCTCGACAGCGGCGAGTTTCGCCATCGCCTCTTCCAGGGAGCGGTCTAGCGCGGCGATTTCACCACGCACGGAAATTCCAAGACGCCGCGCGGCGGCCTCGGCCACCGGAGAGGGATTCATCATGCGGTCGGCGGCGTCCGCGAGCCGGCTGGCCATCGCCTGCGCCCGAACCCCCTCGCGGGCCGCCGCGCCGGCGAACAGAAGGAGCCCGGCGGGCATGAACGCCGCGAAGGCGAGGGCCACCCACTGGATGACCGCGAGCTGTCCGAGCGCCCCGAAGCCCGCCAGCGCCGCCGTTACGCACCCCACCGCCGCCACCCAGGCGAGCGCCAGGAACAGCGCAGCCTTCGCCATCCAGCTTCCGGCGGCCATGGCGGCGTGGGCGGGGGCGAGGGGCTGATCGGAGTCGACCGGCGCGCCGGCCGGTTCGAGCAGGGATTGGTCCGGAATGTTCCGCCCCATAGCGATGCCTTCCCATGGCGCCGGCGGCTCATGCGGACAGCGGCCCTTCATGGGCCGCACGCCGACGCACCTCACCGAAACCCGGAAATCTTGTCAGGACAAGGGCGGTGACGCCTTTGCGTGCGTTCCTCCCCTCCAAGGGGTCCCATCATACGCACGGCGGGCGAAGAAAGCGTAAGCGCCGGTCAATTCCGGCCCCGGCGGACGGCCGCTCAGCCGTTGGGGCACGCGCTGCTGGAAAGCTCCATGCCAAACCCCGCCACATCGAAACTCGGGGCCCGCGCGCCGTTCGTGCAGATGGCCGCCACGCTGTCGACGCCCTTGACGGGGCAGGCCTCTTCCGCCGGAGGGGCCGGCTGGATCGTTACGCCAATCCAACCCAGCGCCAGCGCAATCACCATGTCGCGGACAAACATCACGACGCGGATCATCGACGACTCCCTCGGTACCTACGCATGGCTTTTGCGCCGTTCCAGTTCCCCGAGCAAGTACCGGTCTGGCGCCCAGACGCAAAAATGCGCCGGACCGTGGCAAACCGGTTGACGCCAGCCCCCCCAATGGGCGAGTGTGCAGACGTTATAATGTAACGAACAGGTTTGATGGCCGACTCTCCGGTTCCCGTCCTCAAGGCCCCCACCGTGGCGCCCCCGAACGCCCCGGGTCGGGGAGGGCGGGTGCACTGGGCGCACGTGGCCATGGTGGCGCTCCACACGCTGTGCTGCGGGCTGCCGCTGGCGGCCTCGGCCATCGGGCTTGCCGCGAGTGCGGCGCTGGTGGGCGATGTGTTGCGGCTGCACGCCTTCTTGCATGGTCGCGAACTCTGGCTGCTCGGCGTTTCCGCAGTTCTTGTGGCGCTGGGCGGTGTCGCAGAGTGGCGTCTGCTGGGCGGCGGCCGGCGGCGCGTCTCCCTGTTGTTTGCGATTTCGCTCGCCTGCTTTGCGTTCAACGCAGCCATCGTCGCGGGCCATCGCCTGGCCGAACCTGCTGGCGGGGAGGTTCCGCGCTCCGCCCCGCCCCGCTAGGCCGTCGGAACAAAGCCCCGGGCGCGAACGACGCGGTTGCAATTCGGCTTTCGGCGGGTATGGTCCGGCCCCTTCGGCGTTCGCGACGGTGAGTCGCTCCAGCCGGCGGGTGATTAGCTCAGTTGGTAGAGCAGCTGACTCTTAATCAGCGGGTCGCAGGTTCGAATCCTGCATCACCCACCA
>JANRIM010000104.1:0-5090 GCA_033764865.1 Hyphomonadaceae bacterium | reverse complement strand
GGCGGCGCTACCGGCGCATCGCGAAGCTGGCGCCGATGAAGTTCTCGTCCACCGATTCCTGGCCGTTGCTGATCTCGCGGTTGGTGAAGCCCAGCGAGGCCTGCATGCCGTTGGCTTCCATGGAGATGCCGATCTGGGCGTCGCCCACGATGATGCGGTCTTCCTGGTAGTTGAGGCCCCGCGCAGCGCCGGCCGCCATGGCCTCCGGCGTCCAGGTGAGGGCCGAGCCGTCGGTGGCGGCGAAGAAGTACCAGGAGGGGCGGTCCCAGGTGGCGGTGTTGGAGTCGAACTTGCCGACCATGTTCTCCAGCCGGCGGCCGAGGCGGACTTCACCGCCCACGCTGCGCACCTGCCCGCCTTCCGGGCCCAGGGCCACGCCCGCGCGGGGGGCGATGGCGAGATCGAGGTTGAGGCCGGTGACGCTCGCGGGCGCCGAGATCGTGTATTCGAGATTGAAGGTCCGGGCCTCGGGGCCGACGCGGTGGTAATCCCCGGTGAACGCCGTTTCCGAGCTGAAGGCGGCGACCGGTTCAAGGCGTTCCGGGGCGAGGCGGACGGGGGCCCTGCGGAAGCTGGCGCTGTAGCCGTCCGGCTGGGCCGCCACGGTCATCGCTCGAAGCGAGGGGGTGGGGTCTTTCCCGAAGGGATCGGCCTGGCCTTCCACCGCGAGGCGGAGCGCCGGATTGGTGGGGTGGTGCTCGCCGTCCGTCAGACCGGAGGCGGCGCTACTCGCTGTAACGGCGACCCCGAAACACAGCGACCAGACAATGATGCGTCCCATGTTCGCCTTCTTCATGACCGGAGGATGCGCTGGGATGGTAAATGAATCGTTGCGATGGTTTGTTCCGCCCGACTGTCAACCACCCCACCCGGCGACTCTGCGTCACACATTCTATGCAAGCGCAGCGCCCCTGTCTCATTAAACCTTCATGGCGGAGTTAACCGCCGTTATCCGCCTCCTTCGGGAGCAGTTCCCGCTGCATCACGATCACGTCGTGCCAGCGGCCGAATTTCCAGCCCACGCTCCACAGCGTGCCCACGTGGCTGAAGCCGCATTTGGCATGCAGCGCAATGGAGGCGGCGTTGTCGGACCCGCCGATGAACGCAACGATCTGGCGGCACTCAAGTTCTTGTAATTCCGGCAGAAGCGACGCCAGCAGCGCAAAGCCCACGCCCCGTTTCTCGAACCCCGGGGCGACGTAGACCGAATCCTCGAAGCAGTGGGCGTAGCCCGCCCTGTCCCGATATTGGGCGGCGTAGGCGTAGCCGGCGATGCGAGTGATGTCGTCCTTGGGGCTCGCCACCAGCCAGGGCCAGCCGCGGGTGACGATCTTCGCCCAGCGGTCCTTCATCTCCTTCAGGCCCGGCGGCTGGATCTCCAGGGACCCCGCGCCGGCGGTCACGTGGTGGGCGTAGATCAGGGCCACCTGCTGCATGTCCTGTTCGAAACAGGGGCGAATCACCAGCGGGGCGGGGGCGTTGGCCGGGGCCGCGGGAGGGGGCGGGGGGGACTTAGGCATGGGCGTGCGCGCACGGTCCGCGGGGGCCGCGCTCCACCTGGAGGGTCACGTGCCGGATGCCGAAGGCGGCGCGCAGGTCGGTCTCGGCGGCGTCCAGGAAGGCGTCGTCGGCGCCGTCGGGGCGCACCAGGTGGGCGGTGAGCGCCGGTTCGCTCGCCGTCATGGCCCAGACATGGAGATCGTGGACCTCCGTCACCCCCGGCAGCGCGCCCAGCCGCTCCCGCACGGCCGCGACGTCGATGCCCGCGGGCGCGGCGTCGAGGATGAGATCGAGCGATTCCCGCAGCAGCCCCCAGGAGCCCCAGACGATGATCCCCACCACCACCAGGCTGGCGGCGGGGTCGATCCAGGCCGCCCCGGTGGCCCAGGTCAGCGCCCCCGCCGCGATCACGCCGGCGGAGACGGCGGCGTCCGCCATGAGGTGGAGGTAGGCGCCGCGGGCGTTGAGGTCGGACCGCCGGGCGCGGGCGAACATCAGGGCCGTCCCGCCGTTGACCAGGATGCCCGCCGCGGCGGCGGCCATCACGATGAGCGGGGCCACGGCCTGCGGCTCCGACAGGCGGCGCACGGCCTCCCAGCCGATGGCCCCGGCGGCCGCCACCAGCAGCAGTGCATTGGCCAGCGCCGCGGCGACGCCGGCCTTGCCGTAACCGTAGGTGCGCCGCGGCGAGGCGGCGCGGGTGGCCAGCCACGCGGCCCCGCCCGCCAGCCCGAGGCCCAGCACGTCGGAGAGGTTGTGGCCGGCATCCGCCAGCAGGGCGGTGGAGTTGGCGGCGAAGCCGGCGGCGGTCTCCACCAGCACGAAGGCGAAGTTGATCAGCAGCGCGACGCCGAAGGGCCGCGCGGCGTGGCCGTGGCCGCCGTGGCCATGGTCGTGGTGATGGTGCGCGTGGCCGCCGTGCATGGGGACTAAGTCCGGCGCGCCGGGCGCGCGGTCAAGCGGGGTCACCGGTCCACCGGGCTGGTCTCATCGCTTCACCACCGTCAACTCCACCTCGCGGGAGCCATGCGCGAAGGGGAACGACAAGCGCTTCGTCTCGTCCACCCGGGCCGGCATGGTGAAGTCATACTCGGACAGGTCGGTCTCGGTTTCGGTCTCTGGCGTCGGCATGCGGATGACGCGACCGCCCGCCTGGCAAACCATGGCCGCCGGCTCGGTCACCTCGCGGACCGACACCTTTTGGGTGATCTGTCCGGAGCGCTCATCCACCTTGCCCTTGAAGGTCCATGTCTCGATGTGCGGTTGCTCCAGCTTGCAGTTGCCGCCCCGGCCCTCGAACGCGGTCGTCTGCACGAAGCGCGACGTGGCGACGGCCTCGAATTCTCCCTCGCGGACGAACCGCATCGGCGCCTCGATGGTTTGCACGGAGGTGGTCGAGCCGCTTCCGCGGCGGTCACTCATGTCGACATTGAACCGGACTGTGCCGGTGAGGACGTAGCGGGTGTTTTTGCAGCCGCAATCCGGTGGCTTGCGGAAGCGCGCGCCCAGCGCATCGACCCAGCGGTTCGAGGCGTCGATGAAGGCGTCCGGCCCCATGCTGCGCACCGGCTCGCGGACGTAGTTGCGCCCGGTCTCCGCCTTCAGGACTCCTCGGCCGAACTCCGTGAGGCCGCGCGTGCCGGCGAAGCCCACCTGCACGAAGTTCGAACCGTCCGACGTCACGTGGCCGAGGAACTCGCTCGGGTCCATCTTCTCCTGGAACATCGCGCACAGGTCCTCCTGGGACTTTCCGGCGAAGCTGCTCTTGGCGACGCGCCAGTGCACGGGCGTATGCTGGTGGCATTCCATGCAGACGCCGGTGGCGAGATCCTCGATGCCGCCCAACTCCAGCACTTCGGCGATGGTGGCGGCGTCGGTCATCGGCGGTTCGGCGTTGAAGATTGTGCGAATGGCGTCGCCCGCGTCCTTGATCTGGGCGGCGGAGGGAGGACCGCCGTCGGCCCCCTTGAGCGCCCCGGCGATCGCGTCCGGATTGTTCAGGAAGCCCGAGAGCCCATGCTCCAACGAGATCACGCCGCCGATGTGGCGGCCGCCTTGAGCATATGGGTTCACCGCGCCGTGGCAATTCACGCAGCGCTGATCCTTCAGCACGGCAGTCATTTCGTTGAAGGCCTTCACCGCCTTCTCCACGTTGTCGTCGGAGATCGGGCATATGGCGTTGGGGTCGGCGCGGGCTGTGACCTGCGTGCGCCCGACCGGCGCCACTGCGAGCGCGAGCAGCACGATGACCAAGGCCGCGCACCCTGCGATGACGAAGCGGGGCATGCGCAAACTCCTGGATCGTGAGCGACACGACGAGCTTGCCGTTTTCGGCTGCGTTTGGCCAGCGCCGACGCGTGAGGGCCGGTGAATCTGCGCACGCGAAGTCCCGCGCATGCCGCGTGTTCGCCGAACTGTCACAGTCCGGACGTTGCATCGCCGATGGCGCGCGTTCGTCGGCGAAATTCGGAGAGCGCGTGGCGCGCCTCGTAGAACGCTTCAAGCAGCTCATCCCAGAAGTCGCGCCGGTCGGTGGGCGGCGGCCGCTTCGGCGGTCGCCAGCCGAACACCATGAGCTGCGTGGGCAGCCGGCGCGCCATGCGGCGCACGAACGGCATCGGGTCGGCGAGCGCGCGGGCCAGCGCATCGAGCTTTCGTTGCACGGTCAGCATGCGGTCCCGCAGGCCCGCCCGCGCGAACCCGGCAGGCACGGGGCCAGGCGCTGCGCCCGCTGTCACGATGCGGTAGCGGGGGAAGAGCGGAAAGACCGGCCGCCGGAGCGGCGTCCGCCGCGTCGTGCGGCCGGCGCGCGGCGCGCGCGGCCGGTGCGGCGCGAGCTCCAGATGCACAGCCAGGATCACGAACGCCCAGCGCAGGATGCGCGACAGCCGGTGGATCATCGTAAGGCTCTCGCTCGCCGGCGCATTGGCGTACTCGCCGCCGCGCCAGAAGCGCCGCAGGCCGATGCGCACCGCGACGATGAGATCGTTCACGATGTGGCGCAGGCCTGAGGGCAGGGGGATGTCGGCGGTCGTCGTCATGGCCGGGAGCATGCCACGGGCGGCAGGGCCCCCGGATTGGCGGGGCGCTGTTTCGCGCGGGCGCATGGCGCGCTTCGGGGCGGGTGGGGGATAGGCGGGGTGGCTGTGCGCGTATTTTTGGAGCGGTTGAGGCTGTTCGGATTGGAGCGCGTGGTATGCTATATGTCGTTCATGACCCGTGAGGACGCTCTTCGTCTGATCCGCCAGCACGCCGACGAGTTGCGCCGCGCGGGCGTGGCGCACGTCTCGCTGTTCGGCTCGCTGGCGCGCGACGAGGCGGGGCCGCAGAGCGATGTGGACCTTGTCGTGGAGCCCGCGCCCGGGCGGCCGATCACGCTGTTCACCATCGGCCCGCTGCAGGACCGCTTCGCCGCCATCCTGGGCCGCCCGGTCGACGTCATCGCCAAGTCCGGCTTCGACGCGGCGACGCGTCTGAAGGCGCGCGCGGCGGACGATCTTGTGCCGGTGTTCTGAGCGCGATGTCGTCTGGCAAGGCCAAGCCGCCGGCGGAGATTGTTGCGCGGGCGCGTCTGCAGATCGCGCGCATCG
>JANRIM010000080.1:0-34652 GCA_033764865.1 Hyphomonadaceae bacterium | reverse complement strand
CAGACCGGGCGCGTGGGCGTCCTGGAGGAGACGCGCGGCTGACGCTTCAGCGCCGCGGCATGAGCGACCGCAGGAAGCCGCGCACCATCATCGCCGCGCCGATCACCGGGGCCAGCAGCTTGATGAACACGCGCTCCGCTGGCGAGGCGGCGAACTTCTCGAAATAGCGGACCATGCCGCGGGCCTTGTGCGCCTCCACCTTGACCCAGCTTGCGTGGCTGGTGGCGCCGAAGTGCAGCGCCTCGGCGCCGGGCTCGAACAGCACCGCGCCCCCCGCCTCGCCCACGCGGCGGCAGAGGTCGATGTCCTCCACGTGCAGGAAGTAGCCTTCGTCGAACCCGCCCACGGCGATGAAATCCGCCCGCGGCATCATCATCAGCGCGCCCGACACCACCGGCATGGGGACCACGGCGTCGGGCTTGGGATCGCGCTCGCGGTGCACGTCCCGGAACACCGGCGACACCACTTCCAGACTGCCCAGGCCCAGCATGCCGACGATGGCCGTCCACGGCGTCAACAGCTCGCGCCGCGCGCCGCGCTGCTCACGGCCGCGCTTGTCCACAAGCCGTCCACCGACAATCCACGGGCTGCGCGCGCGTCGGCCGGCCTCGGCCATGCGCTCGGCTGCGCCGCGCTGGATCACGGCGTCGGGGTTCACAAAGAGGAGATGGCGCCCCGACGCCAGTTCCGCGCCCAGGTTGCAGGCCCGCGCGAAGCCCACGTTGCCCTGCCCCTGCACCAGGGTGACGTCGCGCCGGTCCGCCTGTAGCGCGCGCAGGGACGATGACACGGGCGCAGGGTTGCCGTTGTCGACGATGATCACCTCGTCGATCCACGGCTCGGAGAACAGGCTGCGCAGGCACAGCTCCAGGCTGTCGCCCGTGTGGTAGGTGACGACGATGGCGGACACGCGCGCGGGCGAGGCGGCGTCGGCGGTCGCGGATCGCTGGGCTTTGGGCTCCATGGCGGGAAACTACGCGCGCTCCGTGACCCCCACAAGTCGCCACCTGCGGGGGGCGGCGCTCATGGCGCAAGCGGGGTCGTCAGGACGTTTTGGTTGAAGACGCCAGCGTCAAGGACCTCGCCGCGCGTCGACCACCGGACGCCCAGGCCCTGCCGCTTGTCGCTGGCCCATTCGCTTTCATCGCGGAGGGCGTCCGAGAAGTAATAGACGCCGAGGCCCTGCCGCTGCCAGTTCAAAACTCCGCCGGCGTAGCGATCGCCATCGCGCCACCAGTAGACGCCAACGCCATTGGCTTTCTCCGACGACCACTCACCCTCGTAACGGAGCGTGTTTTGATTAGCCCTCGGCCCATATGTGTAAACGCCAGCGCCGACGCGGACTCCATCGACGTGCTGACCGGCGAAACGGTCTCCGGCGAACTGGGTGCGGCCCGCGGACCAGACGCCGTACCCGTTGGGCTTCCCTCGCGACCACTCACCCTCGTAACGGCCGCCATCGTTGTATGTGTGCACCTTCGTCCCTGGCTCGTTGCGTCGCGCGCGGGCGGCGGCGGCTTCGCCACGGATCGCGGCCTGTCGGGCGAGCGTCGCAGCGGTCTCCGCTTGAGCAGCCTGCGCCCGCGCGCGCAGCACGACGTCGCGGACCCTGGGATGCAGAACGGCGGGATCGTAGGGCGCAGTCTTCGCAGCCTCGGCTCTGCGGGCCAGTTCGGCGGCCTTTGCCGCTTCCTCCTTGCGCGCCTGCTCCTGCGCTTTCGCCTGGTCCGCCAGCCGGGCTTTCTCCCGCTCGCGGGCCTCGGCGGCGAGGCGGGCGCGGTCGGCGTCGGCGGCCAGCGCATCGAGGCGGTTCTGGGCGGCGTCGCGTTCAGCGAGACAGGCGGCGGGCGTTTCCGCGAGAAAACCGCGCAGCGCGGCGCTGGATGCGGAGCCCCGCAGCGTCGCCCAACGCGCCCGCGCCTGCGCGCACGGCTCCTGCTTGGGCAGTACGGCGGCGCAGCGCGCCTCGCGCATCACCTCCCTCGCCCGCGCGGCGTACTCGCTGTCCGGGTGGTCGACGATGACCTTCTGCAACTTACCGCAATCGCGCTGCGCGCGGGCGAAATCGATCGCGTCGCGCGCCTGCGCGCGGGCCGGTGGCGCGAGCGCCAGCACGATGGCCATCGCCGCCAGCGCAACGCCGCCCACGGCCCGCTCCATCGCCCGTCTCACGGCGCCAACGGCGTCACGAGGACGCCATTCTCGAAGATGCCTGCATCGATGATCGAGCCCCGGCCCGACCAACGAACTCCGTAGCCGTGCTGCCTATCGTTGGCCCACTCGCCCTCATGGCGGTCACCATAGGGCCAAACGTAAATGCCGACGCCACCCTTTTTATAGCCATCCCGATAACTTCCCGCGTAGCGGTGACCGTTGCTCCAAGCCAAAACTCCGACGACCGGAACGCCACCGACAAAATCACCCTCGTAAAGCGTCGCGTTTGTTGCATTGCCCGCGTTCTGCCCGAACGTCATCGTGCCCGGTCCGTTGCGCTTTCCATTCCCGTAGAGACCCGCAAGCCGATTGCCTCGACCGAGCTCCCCGGTGGAAAAATAAAGGCCATAGCCATTTCTTGCGCCGTTCGCGAACTCGCCTTCGTAGCGGTCGCCACTGGAGTAGCTCACCACCCGCGTCCCCGGCTCGCCGCGGCGCGCGCGGGCGGCGGCGTCTTCGGCGCGGGCGGCGGCGTCGCGGGCGCGCACGGCGGCGGTCTCTGCGCGGGCGGCTTCCGCGCGGGCGCGCTGCACCGCATCGCGCACGCTGGGGTGCAGCAGGGCGAGATCGAAGGGCGCGCGGGCGGGCGGCGGTGTGGGTCGCGGCGTCTCCGCCGGGCGCGGCCGCGGCGCAGCGCCGGCGGAGAGCGCGTCGAGGCGGCTCTGGGCGGCGTCGCGCTCGGCTAGGCACTCGGCGGGCGTCTCGGCGAGGAACGCGCGCAGAGCGGCGCTGGATGCGGAGCCCCGCAGCGTCGCCCAACGCGCCCGCGCCTGCGCGCACGGCTCCTGCCTGGGCGATGCGGCGGCGCAGCGCGCGGCGCGCATCACCTCCCTCGCCCGCGCCGCGTACTCGCTGTCCGGATGGTCGGCGATCACCTTCGCCAGCTTGCCGCAATCGCGCTGCGCGCGGGCGAAATCGATGGCGTCGCGCGCCTGCGCGCGGGCCGGCGGCGCAAGCGCAAGCGCCGCAAGGCAGGCCGCGAGGGCGCAAGCCCGCATCACTTGCATCGCGTCCACGTTTCGGTCCTGTCGCCGGTGACCATGGTCAGCGTGTCGCCGTCGGGCGTCCATGCGTAGGCGTCGCCGCGATCGGCCTCCGGCTCCACCACCAGGGTCCTGACCGTGCCCCCCTCCACGGCTTCCACCACGTGCCTGTAGGTGGGGGCGCCTTCCACGGCGAAGGCCAGCAGGTCCCCCTCCCGCGTCACCACCGGGCCCTGCCCGCAGACGCCGTCGCTCCAGCGCCACGCCCCCACAAGGCGCGCCGCGGGATCGGCCGGCGGCGGCCGCACGATGCCCGCCATCGCCTGCCACAGCGCGGGCGGCGCAAACTGGTAGGCGGCCGCGGCGGCGACGAGAAGCATGGTGACGATGAGCGCCGCGCCCGGCCCGCGGCCGCGCGCGGCGCTCTTGTCCGCCTTCGTGACGCCCGCGCCAAGCGCGGTGAGATCCAGCGCGCCGCTGCGCACGCTGTCCTTGATGGCTTCCCCCATGCGACGGACGTCGTCGTGGAAATCCGGATCGCGGCGGACGGTGGCGGCGTGCAGGCGCAGCAGGCCCTGCATGCTGGGCGGCACCTCCTCCGCACGTGGCATCCGCGCGCCGTTGACGATCACCGGCACCACCGTGAGCCCCGGCGTGGCGAGCGCGGTCTCGATCTCGACGCGGACCCAGTCGTGGGGGTCGTCCAGCCGGCGGCGGCCCTGGTCGTCGCGGGCGTCGAGCCAGTGCGGGCCGATGAGCGCGAGAAACACCCGGCACTGCGGCAACACGCCCCGGATGTAGGCCCCGAAATCGGCCCCGGGCTTCAGATTGTCGACGTCCTTGAAGATGCGCGCCCGGCCGAACCGGCGCGCCAGCGCATCGTAGATGCGTCCCGCCACATCGGCGGTGTCCTCCCGCCGGTATCCGATGAAGATCGCCTGCCGCTGCGCCATGATCCCCGCCTTACGGTTCCTTCATACCAAACGGGCCGAAGGGGGCAAACGGGGCTCAAGACGGGGCGGGGGGGCGTGCGCTCACGCGGCGCGCTGGTCCGGCGCGCGCGCTTCGTCGGCGAGGCGCGCCACGGCGTCGTCCAGCGTCAGCACCTCCTGCGCGTCGCCGCCGAGACGGCGCAGCGCGACCTTGCGCTCCTCCGCCTCCTTGCGCCCGACCACGGCGATGACCGGGGTTTTCGCCAGCGAGTGTTCGCGGATCTTGTAGTTGATCTTCTCGTTGCGCAGGTCGAGTTCCACCCGCAGGCCGGCGCGCCTGAGCGCATCCGCCGCCTCGCGCGCGTAGCCGTCGGCGTCCGACGTGATGGTGGCGATCACCACCTGCACGGGGGCGAGCCACAATGGAAACGCGCCGGCGCAATTCTCGATCAGGATGCCGATGAACCGCTCCAGCGAGCCGCAGATCGCGCGGTGCAGCATCACGGGCTTGTGCTTCTGGCCATCCTCGCCGGTGAATTCCGCGCCGAGGCGTTCGGGCAGGACATAGTCGTTCTGGATGGTGCCGCACGTCCAGGTGCGCCCGATGGCGTCCTTGAGTACGAAGTCGAGCTTGGGCGCGTAGAAGGCCCCGTCGCCGGCGGCGATCACGGGCTCCACGCCCGCCTTGCGGGCGGCGTTCAGGAGCTGGCCTTCGGCCATGTCCCAGAAGGCGTCCGTGCCGGCGCGCTTCTCCGGCCGCGTGCCCAGCGCGATGTGGTCGCGCGTGAGGCCGAAGTCCGCGTGAATGGAGGTGGCGAGTTCGATGAAGGACGCCACCTCGTCCTCGATCTGGTCCTCGCGGCAGAAGATGTGCGCATCGTCCTGCGTGAAGGCGCGCACGCGCATGA
This sequence comes from Hyphomonadaceae bacterium, assembly GCA_033764865.1. Classification (GTDB taxonomy): domain Bacteria; phylum Pseudomonadota; class Alphaproteobacteria; order Caulobacterales; family Aquidulcibacteraceae; genus VFBF01. The sequence goes on along the minus strand of JANRIM010000080.1, from coordinate 29,615 downwards.
GCCCGTGCAACGAGCCGGACGGCTCGTAGCGATGGCACGCGCCGAACTCCGCCATGCGCAGCGGCAGGTCGCGGTAGCTCTTCTGGCCGAACTTGAAGATCTGCACGTGGCCGGGGCAGTTCATCGGCTTGAGCGAGAGCTCCTCGCCCTCCACCGTCTCGCAGACGAACATGTTGTCGCGGTAATTGTCCCAGTGGCCGGATTTCTCCCAGAACACGCGGTCCAGCACCTGCGGCGTGCGCACTTCCACGTAGCCCGCCTTCTCCAGCCGGCGGCGCATGTAGGCCTCGATGGTGCGCCACAGCGTGAGGCCCTTCTCGTGCCAGAACACCATGCCGCGCCCCTCCTCCTGCATGTGGAAGAGGTCCATGGTACGGCCGAGGCGGCGGTGATCGCGCTTCTCGGCTTCCTCAAGGCGCGTGAGATGCTCGGCGAGTTGCTTCTCGTCGGCCCACGCCGTGCCGTAGATGCGCTGGAGCTGGGCGTTCGCCTGGTCGCCGCGCCAGTAGGCGCCGGCGAGCTTCATCAGCTTGAACGCCTTGCCGAGGCGCCCCGTGCTGGGCAGGTGCGGCCCCCGGCACAGATCGCCCCACTGATCGCCGTGGCTGTAGATCGTGATCGGCTCGCCCGGCTTGATCACCTCGTCGATCGTCTCGGCCTTGTAGAGTTCGCCCAGGGCCTTGAAGTGCGCGATGGCGGCCTCTTTCTCCCACTCCGTGCGGATGATCGGCAGGTCGGCGTCGACGATTTCGCGCATGCGCCTTTCGATCTTCTCGAAATCGTCCGTGGAGAACGGCGTGTCGCGCGCGAAGTCGTAGTAGAAGCCGTCCTCCGTCGTCGGGCCGAACGTCACCTGCGTGCCGGGGAACAGGTCCTGCACCGCCTGCGCAAGGACGTGCGCGGCGTCGTGGCGGAGAATGTCCAGGCCCTCCGGCGTGTCGCGCGTGACGAGCTCGAACGCCGCATCGCCCTCGATCGGCCGCGTGAGATCCCACAGGCGCCCATCGAGTTTCGCCGCCACCGCCTTCTTGGCCAGCGACTTCGATATCCCTTCCGCCACCGCAAGCGGCGTGGCGCCCGCATCGACGCTGCGCACTGCACCGTCGGGCATCGTCAGTTTGATCATCGTTCGGTCCGTTCAAGTGTCTTGAGATAGGCGGCGACCGCCGCATCGAAGCCGGGGGCTTGCGGGACGGTCCGGTGATTGGCGTCGGGAAATTCGACGTAGGTGACGGTTCCGCCCTGCATCTCGATGGCCTTGGCCAAGGCGCGGCTGAGCCTGACGGGCAGCGTGTCGTCCCTGGCGGCGCCGAGGACGAGCACCGGCTTGCCGAAAGCGCGCGCGGCGGCCGCGTTGTCGTATCGCGCGAGCCCCTCGGCGATGCGGACGCTTATCAGCGGATCGGCGTACCAGGGCGTCCACGACGCGGCGACGTCCCCGGCGTTGCGCGCGCTCGTCTCGAAGATGAGGCCGGAAGCTTCGGGCAGGTCCTGGGCGAGCACGCCGCAGATGAATCCGCCAAGCGAATGGCCCCACAACACGATGGGCCGACCCTGCGCGGTCGATGCGGCGAGCGCAGCGACGTTTCTGGAGGCGGCTTCAAGCGCCGCCGCCGTCGGCGCGCCCGGGCTGTCTCCATAGCCGGGATAATCAAACAGGAGCACGTCCCCGAACCGCAGGCCCTTGCCCGCGTAGCCGACGCCGGAGTTGTAGCGGTCGGCGGCGTTGCCGCCGCAGTGGACGATGAGCGGGCGGGCCTCGTTCGCCGGTCGCCGGAAGATGGAATAGGCGATCCGCGTCTCCCCCGCGCCGACGAAGCCGTGGCTCACGGCGGCGTCGAGCGGGCGGTCGGAGGTCGCCGACAGCCAGCGCGCGGAAAGCTCCGCCTCGCTGGCGGCGGGGCTCTCGCGTTCGGGCGGCGCGAACACCGTGGCTTCGTCGATGGCGACCGCGCAGCCGCCGAGCATGAGCCCGGCCATCAGGACGAGAGCGCGCATCACAGTCACTCCTCACTCGCCGCCGGATCGCGGCGGCCGGTTGTCCAGTCCCCGTAGCGCCATGGCGCCCACCACGGCGCCTCCGGCGCGACCGTCGGGGCCGGGTCATAGCCTGATCCGCCCCAGGGATGGCAACGGCACAACCGTGCCGCCGCCATCCAGCTCCCCGCCCATGCGCCGTGCGCGCGCACCGCGTCGGCCGCGTAAGTGGAGCAGGTGGGCAGGTAACGACACTCGCGCCCGACGAACGGCGAGAGCGTCAGCTTGTAGACGCGGATGAGGGCGAGGAGGCCGTGCGCAGCTAGACGCGCCATGGGGACCGCCTGAGGGAGTGGGCCGGATGGGGATCGAAAAGGGACCGGGCGTTCGCACGTCGCCGCTGCGGCGCGCCCGGTGGGCGCCGCCGGCTTCAGCTCGTGGTCGTGGTGGTCACGCGCGGCTTCATCGCACCCGTATAGCGTTGGCGCGGGGTCGGCGCCAGTCCGATCGCCTAGGCGCCGGCGCCCTGCCCCTTCTGCTTCGCCACCCAGTCGTCCACGAGCCGCTCAAGCACCGTCAGCGGCACCCCGCCGTTCTCCAGCACCATCGTGTGGAACGCCTTCAGGTCAAACGCCCCGCCCAACGCGGTGCGCGCCTCCTCGCGCAGCTCCAGGATCTTGAGCTGGCCCACCTTGTAGGCGCACGCCTGCCCCGGCATCGCCATGTAGCGCTCGACCTCGGTGGTGACGTCGGTCTCGGACATGCCGGTGGTGGAGACCATATAGGCGATGGCCTGTTCGCGGCTCCAGCCCTTGGCGTGCAGGCCGGTGTCGACCACGAGGCGCGCGGCGCGGAAGATCTCGGCCTGCAGGCGGCCCAGATCCCCGAGCGGATCGTCCTTGTACATGCCGATCTCGGCGGCGAGACGTTCGGCGTAGAGCGCCCAGCCCTCCGCGTAGGCGGTGTAGAGCGTTTGCTGCCGGATCAGCGGCAGGCCCTTCAGGCTCTGGCCGGTGGCGACCTGGAAATGATGGCCGGGCACGCCCTCGTGATAGGCGAGCGTTTTCATTGTGTACTTCGGTGTCTCGGCGGTGTCGCGCAGGTTGGCGAAGAACGTGCCGGGGCGCGAGCCGTCCATGGCCGCCGGCTGGTAGCTGGCGCGGGCGGCGCCCTTCTCCAGCGCGTCGGGCACCCGCTCCACCTTCAGTTCGCCTGCGGGGATGGTTGCGAAGTACTGCGGCATGCGCGCCTCGATCTCGCGCATGATCTCGTTGTAGCGCGCGATGATCTGCGCGCGGCCCTCGTCGGTGTTGGGGTAGAGCTGGTCGGGGCGGACGTTGAGCTGCTCAATCCGCGCAGCCACGGTCCCCTCGCTCAAACCTTGCGCCCGCAGGATTGCGTCCATTTCCGCGGTGATGCGCGCCACCTCGTCGAGCCCGATCTGGTGCACCTGGTCGGGTGTGTACTCGGTCGTGGTCTGCTGGCGCAGTATCACACTGTAGAGCGCGGCCCCGTCGGCCAGGCGCCCGATGCCGGCGCCCTGCGATTGCGCCGCGGGCAGCACCGCCTCCAGCGCCGTCACAAGCCGCGCGTAGGCGGGATAGATGCCCTGCGTGACCGCCGCCACGGCGCGCGCGCGCAGCGCCTCGCGCTCCGCGCCCTCAAGGCCCTTCATGGAGGCGGTGGCGTCCTCCAGCTTCTTCACGAACGGACTCTGTGCAGGTTCGGGGGCGATGGTGTCCTTCGTGATTGCGATGGTGCGGGTGACTAGGGCGGCGGGGAGGATGACGCCGGCGACTTCCTGGCGCTTCATCTCCGCCACGACGCCGTCGATCTTGGCGCCAGTGGCCTCCAGCCGCTGGACGTAGGTCTCGGCGAGCTTGGGGTTCTTGATCGTATGGCCGGACAGCAGGAACCAGGGCACGCTGACGTTCGTCCCCACCATCTGGTTGACGGGAAAGACGCCCTCGGAGGACACCCACGGAAACTGCCGGAACGCCAGCGCGCTCTCGTACTGGTCTTCCAGGATGTCGAAGGTGATCTGGTCCTGGACGCTCAGCTTGGCGCGGTCGAAGCGGCGCACCTCCGCCAGATACTTCTCGGCGTTGGCGTAGTCCTCGTCGCGCTTGGCCACGCCCACGGGGGCGAGCTTGCCGGAGTGGCGGTCGAGGAAGGTGCCGTCGATGACGCCGATCTGGGTGAAGATTTCGGGATTGCGCGCCACGAAGGCGATGGCCTGACGGTCAGCCAGCTGGTTGATCGTGAACGGGTGGCCGAAGCCGATGCGGTAGCCTGCGTAGACGCCCACCGCCAGCGCCGCCAGCAGGACGAAGCCGAGAACTCGCCACACGATGCCCATGTCCGCCCGCTCCGTCGCCGACGCAACCAATTGGCCGGACAGACATTTCCCTAGCAGCAGGCCACTGCGCTGTGGAGGGGCCTGGGGCTGGCCGGCCTCAGTCCGCCGCCTGGCGAGCCCGCGCCGCCTCGATCGCAGCCAGGGCGGCGTCGAAAGCGAGCAGCGTGGAGGCATGCCGCTGCGGGTAGGCGCGGACGCCCTCGAGGTGACGCAGCTCCCAGAACCGGCCCGCGGGCGGCGGGCCCTCTGCCTTCAGCATGGCGAACAGGGCGTCTCGGGCGGCGGCGATTTCCGCTGTGGACGCGCCCACCGCATGCCCCGCCAGCACCGCCGCCGACGCCTGCCCCAGGGCGCACGCCTCGATGTCGATGGCGAAATCCGCCACCCGTTCCCCGTCCAGCGTCACGTCCACCGTGGCGGTGGAGCCGCAGATGCGCGAGACGCGCGTGGCGCTGCCCTGCGGCGCAGGCAACCTGCCCAGATGGCGGATGTCGCCCGCGAGCTCGAAAATGCGGGGGTGATAGAGATCGTGCATGGAGCTTAGATAGGGGCTGCCACGGCTGCCGTCTTGAGGCCGCGTCGCCGCGCAGCGGTCACCCTGGCGGGGAGATGTCCGCGATCCGTCGCCGTGGCCTATCCCGGCCCTCCCAGCAGGCCGCCGTCGGCGGCGCACCGGCGATCGTAGAGGCCCCGCACCCGCGTCAGCGCAGCGCCGGCGGCGTCATTCCAGAGATGGGCCTGCCAGGTGTGGGTGCAACCCGCCTCCGTGGCAGTGCGCCGGCAGACCTGGGCCGGCGGCTCGCCCGTCTTGGCGGCGGGCGGACGGGCGCAGGCGAACTGGTTGGCGCGCAGGTCCGCGGTGACCGCCGATAGCGCGATCCCCGCCCCGTACCGCCGCGCCACCACGCCCGCGAAGCGCTGCGCCACCGCATCCTCCCCGCCCCGCTTCCAGTCCCCCAGATCGAGCGGACCGGCCGGAATCGCGGGCCCGCCGCGGGGGGCTACGGCGCCCGTGGGCCCGGACGTGGTGGCCGACGCACAGCCGGCGAGGAGCGCGAAGAGGCCGAGGACGGCGAAAGTTCGGAGGGTCATGCCCGGGATGTAGCGCCAACCCGCCCCGCGACGCCAGCGCGACGCGCGCCCAAAACCCAGCGCACAAATCCAGCCCTCAGGCTGACAGCATGCCGCGGACGGCGTCGTGCAACTGGTCCGGCGTGAAGGGCTTGCCCAGGGTGACGACGCCGGGGGGATCGCCGCCCGCGGCGGCCTGGGGGGCGTAGCCCGTCATGAACACCACGCGCAGATCGGGCCGTCGCCGCCGCGCCTCATCCGCCAGTTGGCGGCCGTTCATGCCCGGCAGGCCCACATCGGTCACCAGTACGCGCACGGCCGGCGTGCGGTCGAGGGTCGCCAGCGCCTCGTCGGCGTTGGCGGCCTCCAGCACCGCGAAGCCGAAATCCTCCAGCGTCTCCACGGCCACCATGCGCACCAGCGCTTCGTCCTCGACGACGAGTATTGTTTCGCCCGCGCTCACGGTCCTGGCTCCGTCTTGCACGCACACTGACCGCGCGGCGCGCCCCGCACAAGCGGGCGCCCGCCACCGGGGATCGCCGCCGGGGATCGCCGCTGGGGATCGCCGCTGGGGATCGCCGCGAACGGAGGGGTGGCGCACCGGGACCGGCCGGCGCTAGAACCGCCGCACCGGAGAGCGCCCATGAACCGTCTGATCGCCGCCGCCGTCCTCGCCATGCTCGCGGCCTGTGCGCCAGCCTCCGCGCCCCCGGCCGACGCGCCGCCGGCGCCGGTCGCGCCCGCCGCCGTCACCGTTCCAGCCGGCCGCTACACCCTCGACAAGACGCACGCCTCGCTCATCTTCCGCGTCGATCACCTGGGCTTCTCCCGCTACACGGGACGGTTCGCAGACTTCGACGCCACGCTGGACTTCACGCCCGCCGACCCCGCCCGGATGGCCCTCGACGTCTCGATCGACCCGCGCTCGCTGGCGGTGGAGAACCCGCCCGCGGGCTTCCTCGACGAACTGCTCGGACCCCAGTTCCTGAACGCCGCGCAGTTTCCCCGCATGACGTTCAAATCCACCGCGGTGGAGCTCACGGGCCCAACCACCGCCCGCGTCACCGGCGATCTCACCCTCCACGGCGTCACCGCGCCGGTGACGCTCGATGTGCGGTACAACGGCGGCTACGAGGGCCACCCGATGGACCCCAACGCACGCATCGGCTTCTCCGCCACAGGCGCCCTCAACCGCTCCGTCTTCGGGATCGCCTACGGCATCCCCGCGCCGGGAACCACCATGGGGGTGAGCGACGCCGTGGAGATCATCGTTGAAGCCGAATTCAGCGGGCCGCCGCTGGCGGCGGCGGCGGCCCCGTAGCCCCGCGCCCCTGCCCCTAATCCGTCGTTCACCCTTGGGCCGGGCGGGAATGTTAACCCCGTCTCAGCACAATTGCCCACGGGAGACCCTCCATGTTGGCGCGCGCGGTCGATGAGACCGGCTTCTTCTTCGTGCTCGACGAACCGGCGCGGCTGCTTGTGGCCGACGGCGACCCTGCGCTGCGCGACTTCGCGCGCGCGCATCTGGCCACGCCCGACGTCGTGCTCGACACCGCCGCCACCGGGCCCGACGCGCTGGCGGCGCTGCGGGCGGGCGGCTTCGACCTTGTGCTGATCGGGCTGGACCTGCCGGTGCTGGACGGCTGCGCGCTCATCGCGCGCATCCGGGCCGACGAGGCCTTGCGGCACCTGCCGGTGGTGGTCGTGACCGGCCGCGAGGACGCGGCCGCCCTCGACGACGCCTTCCAGGCGGGCGCCACGTCCTTCGTGGTCAAGCCGCTGAACCCCGTCCTGCTGCGGTACCAACTGCGTTACGTGCTCCGCGCGTGGCGCCAGGAGCGGGAGATCCTGCAGGCCAAGCAGCGTGCGGAGCAGGCGCACGCCATCAAGGCCAACGTGCTGCGCCTCGTGCAGCACGAACTGCGCACGCCGCTCACCTCCATCGTGGGGTTCGCCGAGCATATCGTGGCCCACCCCCGCTCTGGCGAAGTGGCCGAGTTCGCCGCGCTGATCGCGGAGGCCGGCCGGCGCTTCACGGCCAACGTGGCAGAACTGATCGCCGCCGCGCAGTTGCTAACCGCGGAAGTGCGTCTGCGTCTCGACGAATGCAGCGTCACCCAGATCCTCGACGCGGTCGTCACCGCCGAGGGCGAGGCGGCGGAGGAACGCCACGTGGTCCTGCGCGTGCATGACGCGAGCGACGGCGCGCGCCTCGACTGCGACCGCGATCTCGTGGTGCGCGCGCTGCGCCATCTGGTCCGCAACGCCATCCAGCACGGCGAGGGCCCCATCGACCTCATGGCGACGCGCGAACGCGGAGCCATCCTGTTCGCCGTGCGCGACCGGGGAACCGGAATTCCCAAGGACCGGCTGGACACCTGCTTCGAGCCGTTCGCGCAAAGCTGCGATGCGCTGCAGCGCAGCGCCCAGGGCCTGGGTCTTGGGCTGCCGGTGGCGCGCCGCGTGATCGACGCCCACGGGGGCACGCTGGCGGTGTCGCATGTGGACGGCGTTGGGTGCGTGGCGATGGCCACGCTGCCGGCGCTGCCCGCCGAAACCGTCTGACCGGCGCGCGCTAGTAGTCCGCGATGGCGAGACGCGTCTGCGCCACAGGCTTCGGCGGGGCGTCGAGGGCGAGATAGTCCCAGGTCGCCAGCGCGATCATCGCCGCGTTGTCGGTGGACCAGCGCAGCGGCGGCAGACAAAGCTCCACCCCCGTCTGCGCGCACAACTCGCCCGCCCGTTCGCGCAGCTGCCGGCTGGCGGCCACGCCGCCCACGATCACGAGCGACACATACGCCTCCGCGTCGAGGGCGCGCCGGCACTTGGTCATCAGCACGTCGAGGCAGGCCGCCACGAACGAGGCCGCCACATCGGCGGGGGCCGGCGACGGCGTCTGCGCCACCGCGCGCGACACCGCCGACTTCAGGCCCGAGAAGGAGAACGACAGGCCGTCGTTGAGCAGGGGACGCGGGAAGGCTATGGAGGCTTCGCCGGTGGCGGCGAGCCGGTCCACCGCCGGGCCGCCGGGATATCCCAGCCCCAGCATGCGGCCCACCTTGTCGTAGGCTTCGCCCACGGAATCGTCGCGCGTGCGGCCTAGCACCGCGATGTCGCGCGCGCTCGTCATCCGCGCGAGCAGCGTGTGCCCGCCGGACACCAGCAGCACGAGCGCCGGGTAGCGCACGCGCGCCTCCTCGAGATCGGCGCTGCGCAGATGGCCGCGCAGGTGGTTCACGCCGATGACCGGCACCCCCCAGCCGGCGGCGAGCCCCTGCGCGGCGTTGATGCCCACCAGCAGCGAGCCGATCAGGCCGGGACCACGGGTGACGCCGATGGCGCGCAGCTCGGGCCCGCGCACGCCGGCGTCCATGAGGGCGCGGTCGACGGTGCGGACGATGGACTGAACGTGCGCCCGGCTGGCCAGCTCGGGATAGACGCCGCCATGGGCGGCGTGGATGTCGGTCTGGCTGGCGATCACGGAGGCGTGCACGCGACCGTGGACGTCCACCAGCGCCGCGGCGGTGTCGTCGCACGAGGACTCGATGCCGAGGATGAGATCGCTCACGTCAGCACCGCCCCGATGGCCGCCGCGGGAATCGCTCCCTCCCGCTCGATGACGGGCGGATCGACGGCGCAGTTGACAAGGGTGGAGGGCGTGTTGCTCAGCACGCCGCCGTCGAACGCGAAGTCCGGCGCGCCGTCAAGCTGGGCCAGCACATCGGCGAGGCTTTCGGGCGTGGCGAGGCCATGGGCGTTGGCGCTGGTCACCAACAGCGGCCCCGTCGCGCGCAGCACCGCCCGCATGAAGGCGTGATCGGGAATGCGCACCGCGACTTCCGTCCGCCCCGCCAGCCAGGCCGGCGCGCGCGCGGCGTCCACCGCGAACGCGATGGTGAGCGCGCCGGGCACGAACGCCGAGGCCAGAAGACGCGCCGCCGCCGGACTGATCGTCACGCCAAGATCGGCGATCTGGTCGGCATCGGCGGCCATGACGGGCAGGTTGCGCGTGTGGGGCCGGCGCTTCAGCGCGAAGATGCGGGCCACGGCCTGCGGGTGGTCGGGCGCGGCCGCAAGGCCATACACGGTGTCCGTCGGCAGCACGGCGACGCCGCCCGCCTTCAGCCCCGCGGCGATGGCGGCCGCGTCACTCACGGAACACCGCCGCGCCTTCGTGCAACGGATAGACCGGCGACCGCAGCACATCGCCCGGCATGCGGCCCGCAAGGCCAAGCGTGAGCATCGTGGCGGCCGCCGGCGTCTCCACCCCGCTGTCGGCGACGTCGGCGTGCGCAAGCTGCGCCGCCGTCTCGGCGCGGAAACTGCCCGCCGCCACAAAGGCCGTCCCCGCTCCCGCCACATCCGCCACGACGCGCGCGCGCTCCCCGTGGCGCATCACCACGACGCGCCCGCCATCGTACAGCCCGGCATACGCAAGCCCCTCGTTGGCGCGGCGGGTGCACAGCGCCGGCCGCAGGGCCGTCGCGCCCGCCGCGGCGCCAATGAGTTCAAAGGACGTGAACGCATACACAGGCAGGCTGCGCGCGTAAGCGAGCCCGTGCGTGAACGCCACGCCGTCGCGCAGGGAGCCCAGACTGCCGGGCCCGATGTCCACGGCGACGGCGCCGATATCGGCCGCCCGGGCGCCCACGTGCGCGAGGCCGAGCGCCAGGAGATCGCCCAGGTCGCGGCCCGTGTCGGGGCCCAAGTCGCGCAGCGTGTCGAACAATACCGCACCGTCCCGCCCGAGGGCGAGCGCGTAGCGCGCCTGCGAGGTCTCCACCGCCAGGGTCAGCATTGCGCGCCCGGCCCGGTTCGGAGCGTGGCCAGCACCGGCGCCCAGCGCGGGCCTTGGGCGCTGACCGTCAGCGTGCGCAATTCGTCCGCGACGGTGATGGCGATGTGGAGGTGGTCGGGAAACGCCGCGGCGAACCGCCCGCCCCACTCGATCAGCGTGATCGCGGTTTCGAAATGCTCGTCCAGCGCCAGATCGCGGAACGCGGCGATGTCGTCGAGGCGGTAGACGTCCATGTGCAGCAGTGACGCGTGCGGGGCGGCGTAGAACTGCGCGATCGCGAACGTGGGGCTGGTGACGGCGTCGTGCGCTTCGAGCGCCGCGGCCAGCGCGGTGACGAAGTGCGTCTTGCCAGCGGCGAGATCGCCGTCCAGCAGCACGACATCGCCCGCGCGCAGATGCGGGGCCAGCGCCGCAGCGATGGCGGCGGTCTCCTCCGGGCTGCGGGAGGCGATGCTGAACGGTCCTGACGACGTCATGGGCGCAAAGTGGTCCGGGGCACTGGGTTCCGGGATCGCCCCTCAGGCCGCGTGCGCGGCGACGTAGGCGTCCACCGCCGCCATATGGCGCGCCTTGGCGGGCGCGTCGAGGAAGGAGCCGGCGAAGCTGTTGCGCGCGAGGACGGCGAGGTCCGCCCGGGTGAGGGCCAGCGCCTCGGCCACGGCGTGGTAGTTGGCGTTGATATAGCCGCCGAAATAGGCCGGATCGTCGGAGTTGACCGTGGCCCGCAGGCCGAGGTCCAGCATGCGCTTGAGCGGATGATCGCGCAGGTCGTGCACCACGCACAGCTTGAGGTTGGAGAGCGGGCAGACGGTCAGCGTCATCCCCTCCGCGACGAGACGCGCCACCAGCGCATCGTCCTCCAGCGCGCGGTTGCCGTGATCGATGCGGTGCACGCCCAGGACATCAAGCGCCTCCCAGACGTACGGGGCCGGCCCCTCCTCGCCCGCATGCGCGAGCAGGCGCAGGCCACGCTCGCGCGCGGCGCGGAACACGTTGGCGAACTTCGACGGGGGATGGCCCAGCTCCGACGAATCTAGCCCGACGCCGGCGATGCGGTCGAGATACGGTTCGGCGGCCCGGAGCGTATCGAACGCCGCCGTCTCGTCGAGGTGACGCAGGAAGCACATGATCAGCCGGGAGGTCACGCCCAGCTCCGCCTCCCCCTGCGCCAGCGCGGCCAGAATGCCGTCGGCTACGACGGCGAAGGGCACGCCGCGGTCGGTGTGGGTCTGGGGGTCGAAGAACACTTCCACATGACGCGCGCCGTCGGCGGCCACGCGGGTGAGGTACGCCCACGTGAGATCGTGGAAATCCTCCTCCGTCAGCAGCACCTGGGCGCCCTGGTAGTAGATGTCGAGAAAGTCCTGCAGGCGCGAGAAGCTGTAGGCGGCGCGCACCTCCTCGACGCTGCGGAACGGCAGCGAGACGCCATTGCGGCGGGCGAGCGACACCATGAGTTCAGGCTCCAGGCTGCCTTCAAGGTGCAGGTGCAGCTCGGCCTTGGGCAGTCCGGCGATGAAGGCGGCGAGGTCGGCCATGGGGGGTCTCCGTGGGCTAGACCTAGCGTGCGCGGGCCGCTCTCGCCAAGCCTGGCGGCCGCGCGCGCCGCTAGGCGTCGGCCGCGGGCGCCGCTGCGCCTGCGGCCTCGGCGCCCGCGATGAGCCGCACGGCGCCCGCGTCGCGCCAGACCACGCCCGGCAGCGTCCCGGCCTGGAAGGCCGCGAGGCAGCGCCCGCGCCGCGGCTTGCCGCTGGACGTCAGCGGCGCCGCGCCCGGCTTCAACAGCACGACCCCCGCCAGCGGCGCCTCGGCGGCGTCCATCGCGGCGGCGCGCAACCGCTGTGCGAGACGCTCCCACGATGATTCCGCCGCAAGGCCACGCAGCGCTTCACGGGCAAGCTCCGCGAACAGCGCCACGCCCTCCCCGCCAGGCAGCTCCGCCCGCGCCGCCACGGCGCGCAGGACGCCCACCGGCGCCAGCGCCGTCTCCACAGCGGCTTCAATGTCCGCAGGATGGACGTTGCGGCCCTGCAGGATGATTACGTCCTTCATGCGCCCCACGATGAACAGACCCTGCGACGTGCGCGCGCCGAGGTCGCCGGTGCAGAGGAAGGCTTCACCCTCGATCGTGCGCCACAGCGCCGCAGAGGCGTCCGCCCGGTTCCAGTAGCCGGCGCACACGCTGGGGCTGCGCACGCACACCTCGCCCACGGCCCCGTCCGCCAGCGGCGCGCCGGTGACGCGGTCGGCGATGACGATGCGCGCGCCGGCCACGCTGTCCCCGCACGACACAAGCGCCCGCGCCGCTTCTCCCGGCGCCGGCGGCGCAAGCACGCCGGCGGCCAGTTGGTCGCGCCCCGCGTGCACGACGACAGGCGGGGCATCCACGGGCGCGCCGGCGACCATCAGCGTGGATTCCGCGAGCCCGTAGCACGCCATCATCGCCTTCCTTTGGAAGCCGTGCGCGGCGAACCGCTGCGCGAACGCCTCGATCGTGGCGGGCCGGATCGGCTCGGCGCCGTTGAACGCCACTCGCCAGCACGACAGGTCCAGCCCCGCCGTATTCTCCGCCGTGGCGGCGCGCACGCACAGGTCGTAGGCGAAGTTGGGCGCGCCGCTGGTGTGGGCGCGCCACTCGGAGATCGCGCGCAGCCAGCGCAGCGGCCGCTGCATGAACGCCGTCGGCGCCATCATCACCGAAACGCCGCCCGCGTAGATCGGCTGCAGCAGGTTGCCGATGAGGCCCATGTCATGGAAGTTCGGCAACCAGCCCACCAGCGTGACGCCTTCGACGTGATCGAAGCTGGTGCTGATGACGGCCTGGTTGCACCAGATGGCCCGGTGCGTGATCGCCACGCCCTTCGGCGCCCCGGTGGAGCCGGACGTGTACTGCAACAGCGCCACATCGCCCGGCGCGCGCGGCGCGTCGACGCCGTCCTCCACGCCGCCGGCGATGAGGGCGTCGAGACATAGGCGCGGCACGCCCGCGTCGCCGTCCCCTTCCTCTCCCAGCAGCAGCGCGGCGTCGCAATCGCGCGCCATCGCTGCGGCTCGCGCGCCGGCGCGCGCGCCGCGCACGGGCGGCGCCGGCACGGCGATCACGCCCGCGTAAAAACAGCCAAACAGCGCCTCCACAAAGGCCGCCCCCGCGGGAAACGCCAGCAGCACGCGCGCGCCGGGCGCCAGGCGCGCCCGCAGCCCCGCCGCCACGACGCGGGCGCGTGCGTGTAGCGCCCCGTACGTCACTGGCGGCAGCGGCGCCTCGCCCCGGTCGAGCGACACGAGCGCAGGAGCGAGCGGACGCTCCCGCGCGCGAAACGCCAGCGCGTCGCCCATGTCGGCCGCGCCAGCGGCGACCAGACTGTCGAAATGACGCGCAACCTGCCGCACCACACACTCCGCGCTTGACGTCAGGTGGCATACCGTGAAACTTCCCGTCAAGGTTGCATTGACAGGAAGATCGCGTGGCGGCGCCGGAACGGACACACCGCGGATCGGGGCCCGAACGGGGCGAAGGGCCGGACGTGCTCGCGGCGGCGCTGGCGGGCGCCGACGACGACGCACCCGCCTTCACGATGCTGCGCTGGCGGGGTGACGAGGCGGTCGACGCCACCTGGTCGCGCCGCGCGCTTCTCGACGCCGCGCGCGACGCCGCCGGCTCGATCACGGCGCAGACCGACCCGGGGGACCGCGTCGTCATCGCCGCCCCGCCGGGACTGGACTTCATCGCCGCCTTTCTGGGGTGCCTCGGCGCGGGGCGCATCGCCGTCCCGGCGCCCTTCCCGGGCGCGGCCCGCGCCCGCGCGTTCGTGGAACGGATCGCCGCCGTCACTGGCGCGCGCCTTGTGGCCACGGAGGCGCTGGCCGCCGCGCCCGTGGATCTCCGCCCCGCCGCGCCGGACGCCATCGCCTACCTGCAGTTCACCTCCGGCTCCACGCAGGCGCCCCGCGGCGCGGCGATCACCCATGGGGCGCTGTCGGCGAACCTGCGCGCAATCGGCGCGACGTGGGACCTCGGGCCTGACGATCGCGGCGTGTTCTGGCTGCCGCCGTTCCACGACATGGGGCTTGTGGGCGCCATCCTCACGCCGCTGGCGTTCGGTTTTCCCGCCACGCTGATGCACCCCGCCGCGTTCCTGCAGAAGCCCCATCGCTGGCTTGCGCGCATCGCGCAGGAGCGCGCCACCTTCAGCGGCGCGCCGAACTTCGCCTACGACCTGTGCGTGGACCGCACGACGCCGGCGCAGCGCGCCGCGCTCGATCTGTCCAGCTGGCGGGTGGCGGTGAACGGCGCGGAACCGGTGCTGGCGCTGACGCTGCGGCGCTTCGCCGGGGCGTTCGCCGGGGCCGGCTTTCGCGCCGACGCCTTCGCCCCGGGGTACGGGCTTGCGGAAACGGTGCTGTTCGCCACCGCGCGCCGCCGCGGCTCGGGCCCGGCCATGTCGCCGGAGGGCGCGGTCTCGTGCGGGGCCCCGGCGCCGGGAACGCATCTGCGCATCGTCGACGAGGCGCGCGGCGTGGCGCTCGCGGAGGGCGAGACCGGCGCCGTCTGGATCGCCGGCCCGTCGCTGGCGCGCGGCTACTGGAACGACCCCGCCGCCACGGCGGACGTTTTCGATCACCGCCTGCCGGGCGAACCGCACGCCTTCCTGCGCACCGGCGACATCGGGCGCCTCCGCGCCGGGGACCTGTTCGTGTGCGGGCGCGCCAAGGACGTCATCGTGCGGGGCGGACGCAACCTCCACGCCGCCGATCTTGAACAGGCCATCGCGCTGCGTCTGGGCCGCGACCGACGCACCGCCGCGTTCGCCGCGCCCGGCCCCGCGGGCGACCGGCTCGTCATCGTGCAGGAAGCCCGCGCCGGCGACGATCTGGACGCCAGCCGCGCCGCCATCGTCGACGCCCTAGGCGCCGACTGCGACGCGCAGGCGGACGCCATCGTGTTCACCGCCCCCGGCGGCGTGCCCGTCACCACCAGCGGCAAGGTCGCCCGCGCCGCCGCCCGCGACGCCTGGCGAACCGGCGCGCTGCCCGCTCCGCCCCATCCCACCAGCGAGACCGCCCATGACTTCGCCGTCGACGTCCCCGCCCATGCCCGATGAGACCGCGCTGCGCGCCTGGATCCGCGCCGCGCTGGCGCAGGCTTTGTCCATGCCGCCGGAAGCCATCGACGACGAACAGACCTTCGACGCCTACGGCCTGCCCTCCCTGGAGGCCGTCATGCTGACGGGAGATCTGGAGGACTGGCTGGGCCGCCCCGTGGACGCGGAGGCCGCGCTGGCCCACGCCAGCGTCGCAGCACTCGCGCGCCATCTGGCGACGCCGCCTCCCGCCGCCGGAGCGACCGCGTCGTGACCGCCGCACGCGCCGGCGCGGCAGCGCCCGACATTCGCGCCCACTACGACGCGGGCGACGCGTTCTTCGCCCTCTTCCTCGATTCCACACTGTCCTATTCGTGCGCGCTGTTCGACGATCCCGCCGCCGACCTCGACGCCGCCCAGCGCGCGAAGATGGACTGGCACCTCGACCGCGCCGGCGTCACGCGCGGGACGCGCCTGCTCGACATCGGCTGCGGTTGGGGCGGGCTGATGGAACGGGCGGTGTGGGATCGCGGCGCGGCGCACGCCACGGGCCTCACGCTAAGCGATGCACAGGCCGCCCATGTCGCCGCCGCCGCGCCGCCGCGCGTCACCGTGCACCGCCAGCACTGGGCCGACCATGCGCCCTCCGCGCCGTATGACGCCATCGTCTCGATCGGCGCATTCGAGCATTTCGCGGAGCCCGGTCTGTCGCGCGCGGCCCGCGTGGCGGCCTACGCGGACTTCTTCTCGCGCGTCGCCTCCTGGATGGTCCCCGGCGGGCGCCTTGCGCTGCAGACCATCGCCTACCCAGCAGCCTTCGACCGCGCCGCCTACGACGCCTCCGCCTACGGCGCCTTCGTGCGCAGCCGGATCTTCCCGCAGTCGGACCTGCCGACGCTCGACGAGATCCTCGCCGCCGCAGGCCCGACACTGGAACCGGAGCAGATCCGCAACGACCGCCGCCACTACGCCGTCACCACCCGCCACTGGCTGTCGCGCCTGCGATCCCGCCATGCGGAGGCCGCAGCCCTCGTGGGCGAGCGCCGCGTGGCCGACATGGCGCGGTACTTCCGAATCTCCATCGGCGCGTTCGAGATCGGCAATCTCCAGCTCCTGCGTCTTGGCCTGCGCAAGCCCGCCGGCAGGGCCGCCCCATGACCGCGACGCTGGAGGCCTGGTTCATCGCGCGCGTGGCCGCTGACGCGGACCTGCCGCCTGGCGCGGTGGACGTCGACACGCCGCTCTACCGGTACGGCATCGATTCGCGGCAACTGGCCTTCATCGTGGAGCACGCGGAGACGGCCTTCGGCGTCATCGCCGATCTGGACCGCATCAGCCCCGCGGAACCGATCCGCACGCTGCTGGAGGCGCTGACGCCCGCGTCGGATCCGCCGACCCAAGCCCATTGACGGGTCGCGCGGGCTGGGCGATCCCCCG
Source organism: Hyphomonadaceae bacterium (assembly GCA_033764865.1). Classification (GTDB taxonomy): domain Bacteria; phylum Pseudomonadota; class Alphaproteobacteria; order Caulobacterales; family Aquidulcibacteraceae; genus VFBF01. Next base: position 12,892 of record JANRIM010000080.1, on the reverse strand, counting down.
GGCATGGCCCGCGCCCATGGCGACCGTTCGATGAGCCCCACCCGATGACGTCAGCGATTCGTCCCCTGATCTTCGGCTGCGCCGGCCCGGCGTTGACCCCAGCGGAGCGCACGTTCTTCGCGCAGGCGCGGCCGTGCGGCTTCATCTTGTTCAAGCGCAATTGCGTGGACGGACCGCAACTGACCGCGCTTGTGGCGGAGCTTCGCGCCAGCATCGACGATCCGCTCGCGCCCATCTTCATCGACCAGGAGGGCGGACGCGTGCTGCGCATGAAGGCGCCGGCATGGTGGCAGGCGCCGGCGTCGGGACGGATCGGCGCGGTGGCGGATCGCGATCTCGCCGCGGGCGTGACGCTGGCGCGCGACGTGGGTCGCGCCATCGGCGCGCAACTGGCGCAGGTGGGCGTCACCGTGAACTTCGCGCCCTGCCTCGACATCCGCTTTCCCTACACCCACGAGGCCATCGGCGACCGCGCTTTCCACGCCGACCCCGCCGTGGTCGCCGCCCTTGGTCGCGCCTTCATCGACGGCATGGCGAAGTACGGCGTCCAGGGCACGCTCAAGCACATGCCGGGCCACGGCCGCGCGATCATGGACAGCCACTACGACCTGCCCGTCATCGACGTCGCCGCGAGCGAGCTTGCGCTCGATCTCACGCCGTTCATCGCGCTCAACGATGTGCCCTGGGGAATTGTGGCGCATGTGTCTTATCCGGCGATCGATCCCGTGGCCCCTGCCTCCATTTCCTCCCGCATCATCGGCGATGTGATCCGCGGCGACATCGGCTTCGGCGGCCTGCTGGTCTCCGACGACATCTCCATGAAGGCGCTGAAGGCGCCGGTGGCGGTCTCCTCCGTGAAGGCGCTTGCGGCCGGTTGCGATCTCGTGTGCCACTGCAACGGCGACATGGCGGAGATGACGGCCATCGCCGACGCGGTGGCGCCGGCCGCGCCCGCGCTGCTGACGCGCCTGAAGGCCGTGCGCACGCCGGCGACGCCGCCGGACGGGGAGGACCTCGCCGCCCTCGCGGCTGACATTGACCGGCGCGTGGCCTGACGCCCATGAGCGCCCGCGTGCATCTGACGGCGGGGGCCGGCGCGCTCGACCTCGCGCCCGACCTGGGCGCTGCGATCACCGCGTGGCGCGTGGGCGGCGCCCCGATCCTGCGCACCGCCGACGAGGCTGCGCTGGCGCGGGACGGCGCCGGCGCCGCCGCCTGCTTTCCCATGGTCCCCTGGGTGAGCCGCATCCGCGACGGCCGCTTCGCCTTCGCCGGCCGCAACGCGACCTTGCCGCCCGCGCCCGACGGCGCGCAGCACAGCCTGCATGGCCTTGGCTGGCGCACGCCGTGGACGGTGGCGACGCAAAGGCAGACGACCGTCACGCTGGCGCAAACTTACGGCCCGCCGGACTGGCCATGGCGCGCCGAAGCGCGGTTTTCCCTCACGCTCGCGCCGTCCGCGCTGCGTCTCGATCTGACCGTCGCCAACCACGATGCGGCGCCGATGCCCGCAGGGCTGGGCTTCCACCCGTTCTTTCCCCGCGCACCCGACACCCGGCTCGCCGCGGACCTCGACGGCGTATGGACGATGGACGCCGCGGGTTTCCCCGCCGCGCACGCATCCACGCTGGGGGCGTGGGATTGGCGCGCGCCGGACGGTTTCCCCGGCGCGGTGCTGGACAACGTGTTCACGGGCTGGCGCGGCGCGGCGCGCCTTGTCACGCCCAGCGAGGGCCGTGCGGTCTCCATCACGGCGTCCGAGACCTGCGATCACCTGATCGTCTACGCGCCGCCCGGCACGGGCTTCTGCTGCGTGGAGCCCGTGACCAGCATGACCGACGCCGTCAACCGCGCCGAAGGCGCAGCGCGCACCGGCCTGCGCACCGTGGCCCCCGGCGGCGCCCTGTCCGTTTGGATGCAGATCGACGTCGCCGCCGCGCCGGCGCCGTGACGATGATCGTGCGCGTGGCGGTGAGCGACCGCGATCTGGAACAGGCCGGGACCGTGGCGCACATCGGGCCGTGGCGCGTGACGACGCTGGGCGACGCAGCGGCGGACGACGCCGATCTCTCCCCCGAGGAGGCGCGTCGGGTGCAAGCGACGCAGGCGCCGCACGCCGCAGAATCCCGCCGCGCCGCCTATGCGCTGCGCCGCAGGCTGCTCGCCGCATGGGCGGGCGCCGATTGCGCGGCGATCGTGGCGCCCGCCTTTCGCGCGCCGGACGGGCACGGCGCGCACGTGAGCCTCTCGCACACGCAAGGCGGCGTCGCCGTGGCGTGCGCGGCCGGCCCCGTGGGCGTCGACATCGAGCGCATCGTCCCCCATCCAACGGCGGTGCGCGTGGCGCGGCGGGTCTTCGCAGGCGAGGACCACGTAGCCATCGCGGACGCCGCGCCCGACGAGGCCGCCTGGGCGTTCACCTGGCGGTGGTGCGCGAAGGAGGCGTTGCTGAAGGCGACCGGGCTTTCCTTCACCGCCGCCATGGCCACCGCGATGGGTCCCCACGCCGACGCGCCGTTCGTCCGCGGCGTGCGCGGGGTTTCCATCGCCGTGTTCAGACCCGCGCCCGGCTTTGCGTGCGCCGTCGCGCGCGCCTAGACGCCGAGCCCGCCGATGAGCGCGTACTTGACGTCGAGATAGTCGTCGAGACCGTAGCGGGAGCCCTCGCGGCCCATGCCGCTCTCCTTCACGCCGCCGAACGGCGCCACCTCCGTCGACGCCAGGCCTTCGTTGACGCCCATCATGCCGTACTGCAGCGCCTCCATGACCCGCCACGTGCGCCCGAGGTCCTGCGTGTAGAAGTAGGCCGCGAGACCGAATTCGGTGTCGTTGGCCATGGCGATGGCTTCGGCCTCGGTCTCGAAGCGGAACAGGGGCGCCACGGGGCCGAAGGTCTCCTCCCGCGCGACGGCCATGGCGGGCGTGGCGTCCGCCAGCAGCGTGGGCTCGAAAAACGTGCCGCCAAGCGCATGCCGGGCCCCGCCCACCAGCACCCGCGCGCCCTTGGCGCGCGCATCGGCGATGTGCGCCTCCGTCTTCTCCACCGCGGCTGCGTCGATGAGCGGGCCCTGGTCGACGCCGGCGGCGAGACCGTCGCCGACCGTGAGGGCGCGGATGGCGGCGGCGAGCTTTTCGGCGAACGCCTCGTAGACTCCGGCCTGCACGAGGATGCGGTTGGCGCACACGCACGTCTGGCCCATGTTGCGGAACTTCGACGTCATGGCGCCCTGCACCGCGCGGTCGAGATCGGCGTCGTCGAACACGATGAACGGCGCGTTGCCGCCCAGCTCCATCGACACGCGCTTCATGTGCGCCAGCGCCTGCGCGCCGAGGGACTTGCCGGTCTCCGTGGAGCCGGTGAACGTGATCTTGCGGACGGCCGGATTTTCGCACAGTTCCTGCGCAATGGGTCCGGCTGCGCCGGTTATCACGTTGACCACGCCCGGCGGGAACCCCACGCGCTCACACAGCGCCGCAATCGCCAGCGCCGAAAGCGGCGTCTGGCTCGCCGGCTTGATCACCATCGTGCACCCCGCCGCGAGCGCCGCCGACAGCTTCCGCGCGATCATCGAGTGGGGGAAGTTCCACGGCGTGATCGCGCCGACGACGCCCACGGGTTCTTTCGTCACGAGGATGCGTTTGCCGGGCCAAGGGCTGGGGATCGTGTCGCCGTAGACGCGCCGGGCCTCCTCCGCGAACCACCGGAAAAAGGCCGCCCCGCCGGCGATCTCGCCTTCCGCCTCCGCGCGCGGCTTGCCCTGTTCGCGGGTCAGCAGCTCGCCCAGCGCGGCCTTCTCGGCGATCAGCGCGGCCGAAAGCGCGAGCATCAGGTCGGCCCGATCCTTCGCCGGCATCGCCCGCCAGGCGGGAAACGCAGCGGACGCCGCCGCCGCCGCGCGCGCCGTTTCGGCCCGCCCGCAGCGGGGCACGCGCGCCAGCACGGCGCCGGAAACAGGGTTCGTCACGACGATCGTCTCGCCCGAATCGGCGCCGATCCACGCGCCGTTCACAAAGCAGGCGTCCTTCAGCCAGGCGTCGCTGATCATGGGGTCTCCCGTTGCCGGATGGGCCGATCGACGCCGTGCGCGGGGCTCATCGGGGCGGTGTCCTAAACGCCGCGGGCGGCCAAGTCGATGCGCCGTCTGCGGCCGGGGCCGAGTTGCGCGGCGCCATGAGTCATGGTCTGGAGACCGCCAGTTCAGGGGCGGCGATGCTGTGGCTGCGCGGGCTCGTCCAGAGCCATCTAGACCTTCGCTTCTCGCCGGCCCCGGCGGTGGAGACCCGCGTCGTGGACCGGCCCGGCCTGTGGATGAGCGCCGAAGCGCTCGCCGCGCTGACCGCCGACGTGCGCGCCGTGGCGCGCGAAACGCTGCCCACGGGCGATCTCACGTATGGCGTGCTGAGCGGCGATCCCGAACGGCTGAAGGCCAGCGTGATCACCCTGGTGTACGACCGCCAGAGCGGGCGCCCGGTGGCGTTCAACGCGCTGGCCTGGATGCCCGTGACGCTGCGCGGACGGCCCGTGGACGTGCTGCACATGGGGCTCGTGATGGTGTCGCCCGCGGTGCGCAGCCAGGGCCTTTCGTGGATCTTGTACGGCCTCACGTGCTTCCTGCTGTTCGCGCGCGGCGGCATGCGGCCGGTCTGGATTTCCAACGTCACGCAGGTGCCGGCGGTGGTGGGCATGGTGGCGGAAAGCTTTGCGCAGGTGTTTCCCACCCCCGACGGGGCGCCGCAATCTTTCGAGCACCTGCTCATCGCGCGCCAGATCATGCGCAGCCATCGCCACGTGTTCGGCGTCGGCGCCGACGCCGGTTTCGACGAGGCGCGCGGCGTCATCACCAATGCGTACACCGGCGGGTCCGACGACCTGAAAAAATCCTTCGAGCAGGCCGCCAAACACCGGCAGGACAAGTACAACGCCTTCTGCAACGCCATGCTGGACTATGCGCGGGGCGACGACTTCCTCCAGATCGGGCAGGTGAACATGGCGGCTGCGCAGAAGTACGCCTTCGCCGAGGTGCCGCGCGCCTCGCTGCCCGGCGTCGTGCTGAGCGGGGCGTTCCTGGCGCTGCAGTCCCTTTTGCTGCCGCTCATCCACTGGCTGGACGCACGCAGGCCCTGGGGCTCCCTGCGCCCACACCGGAGCGCACGCGCATGAGCGGCTTCACCTACGAGGAATTCACCACCCGCAACATCGGCTTCGTGACCCCGGAGGAGCAGGCCCGGCTGCGCGCGGCGCGCGTGTTCATCCCCGGCGTCGGCGGCATGGGCGGGGCGGCGTTCATGCTTCTGGCGCGCGCGGGCGTCGGGCACTTCACCATCGCCGACATCGACACGTTCGAAGTCTCCAACCTGAACCGGCAGGTGTTCGCCTCGCTCGACACCGTGGGACAGCCGAAGGCGGCGGCGGCGGCGGAGGCCGCGCGGCGGATCAATCCGGAGATCGACCTGGAGGTGCTGGGCGAAGCGTGGCTGTCGCGGATCGAGGACATCGCCGCGAACCACCCCGTCATCGTCAACGGCACGGACGACGCGAAGGCGGGCGTGCGGCTTTATCGCGTGGCGCGCGACAAGGGCGCCGCCGTGATCGACGCCTACGCCGCCACGCTGCCGTCGGTGTACGTGGTGCGCCCCGGCGACCCCACCCCCGAGGAGCGCATGCGCTACCCCACCGTGGGCCGCGACTGGCAGGCCATCACCGACGCCGACCGCCAGGCATGCCTCAACCGCGAACTGGCGTGGGCGCTGACGCACTCCAACACCCACCGGTATGTCGATCTCGCCGTCGCCGCAGAGCTTGCGGCCGGCAGGCGCAAGCGCTTTTCCTTCGCGCCGATGGTGATCACCACCGGCGCGCTCATGGCGTACGAGGCGATCCGCCTCATTCTCGGCCATCCCGGCGGCGCCGATCATCGCGGCTACTTCTTCAATCCGCACACGGGGCGCACGGAAAGGCCGCTGCCGTGGCCGCTCTCGGCCGCCAAGGGCGCGCTGGTGGCGCGTTTCATGAAACGCATGGGCGCCTAGCGGAATGAGCACCGCCGACGCCGCAAGCGTCATCCTCAATCTCCTCGCCTTCACCGGCGCGGGCGCGTTCCTGCTGTTTCACGCCGACGAGCGCCGCCGCTCGCCTGTGGACGACCGTCTGTCGGCGCTGTTCATGCTTCTGATGGCGCTGGTGGCGGCCCGCGCGGTGCGCGTGATGTTCGATCTCTTCGCCCTCCGCCGGCTTGAGGAGGCTTTGGCGGCGGCGTTGCCGCTCGCGGCGCTCGTGCTGGCGGAGGGGCTGATGCGCCGCCACGCGCCGGGCCTGATGAAGCGCGCGCTGCTGGCGGGGGCGGTGATCTTCGCGGCGCTGGCGTTCGTGCGCCCCGCTGCGTTCGATCTCGCGTTCGTCGCAGCGCTCGGGCTGTTCGTGGCGGGCGGGCTTTCGGCCACCGCGCTGCTGCTGGGCCTGCGGGACCGCCGCACGCTGGCGCCGGCGGAGAACGCCGCCATCAGCGCGCTGGGGCTCGGCCTCGTGGTGGCGCTGCCGTTCGTGGCGGTGGACTTCCTGCATGCGGCCGGCCTCGTCCCGCTGCGGGCCGGAGGGCTTGCGATGCTCATCGTGGTGTACGCCACGGTGCGCCTTGTCTCCACGGGCGGTGGCGGACAGGCGGTGCTGGTGGACATGGGGCTGGCGCTGTTGGGCGCCAGCGGCGCCTTTGCGACGTTCGCAGCGGTGATGGGCGCGCCTGACGTCGTGACGGGCCTTGCATTCCTGTCGGTGATCTTCGGATTGGTGCTGGTGATCCTCATCGTGCAGGGCCTGCGCGAGCGCGAGGCGACCCTTGGCCGGCAGGCGCTGCTGCAGACGCTGGCGGAAGCCCCGTCGGGCCCGCTCGACGCCTTCATCGACCGTATGCTCGATTCCCCGGCGTTGCAGAACGCCACCCTTCTGGAAGGCGCGCGGCTGGCGGACTACGATGGCGATGCGCTGCGGGCGAGTCTCGCCGCGCAGCCTGTGGCGAGCCTGACCGATGCGCGCGCACGCGGGCCGGCGGGCGAGCCGCTCGCCGTTCTCCTCGACTCGCATGAAGGGACTCACGCCGTGCTGATCAGCGACACGCCGCTTCGCGTTCTGGTCGTCAACATGCCCGACCTCGCCGCCGGCCCCGATGTGGGGCTGCAACTCACGCTGCTGCGCAAGCTGGCGATGGCGGCGGACGCGGCGCGATGATCAACGCGCAAGAGGCCTTCGACGTCGGCGCACGCCTCGCCATCGCGCACGAAGCCAATTTCGCGCCCTCGGTGCACAATATCCAACCGGCGCGGTTCCGCTTTCTCGACGACGGCGCCATCGCGGTCCTGGAGGACCGCCGCCGTCGCCTGCCGGTGGCCGATCCCCACGGAAGCGACAGCTGGAAGAGTCTCGGCGCAGCGGCGGAGGGACTGGCCATGGCGCTCTCGGCGCGCGGCTTCGCGGCCCACGTGGTCTGGAGCGAGGCCGACGCCGCCGAGCCGCTGCGCACCGTGGCGCGGGTGACGGTCGCGGGGGACGTGGCGCCCGATCGTCTGCGCAGCCTCGCCGCGCAACGGGCCACCTGGCGCGGCCCCTTCGCAGCGCGCGACGTCACCGCCGAACGCGCGCTGGACGCCATCCGCGGCGCCGACGACCTCACCCTCGTGGAGGACCGCGACGCCATCGCCGACATCGCGCGCCGCTACGACGACGCCAACATCGCGACGCTCCGCGACACCGCCTACCGGCTTGAGCTGCGCGCGTGGATGCGGCTTTCGCGTTTTCACGCCAACTGGTCGCGCGACGGCCTCAACGCGCGCGCGATGGGCATGTCCGCCGCGGAGGCGTTCGGCGCGGACATCGTGCTGGGCAAGCGCGCCTTCGGCCTGTTCGACGGCATGGGCGTGGCGAGCGCGCTCACCGCCGAGGCGCCGCGCGTGCGCAGCGCCGCCGCCGTCGGTCTCTTCCACCGCCCCGCCGAGGAGCACGACTTCGACACCGGGCGGCGCTTCTACCGGCTGTGGCTGGAGATCGAGGCCGCGGGCCTCGTGCTGTGCCCGATGTCGGTGCTGGCGGACATGAAGGACCACGCGCAGGCGCTGAAGCGCGCCTTCGGGGTCGATGACGCGCGCAAGCTGGTGACGGTTTTCCGCATCGGTCGCCGCCCGGCGCATGCCCGCCCGCCCCGGCGCGCCCGCCTGCCGGCGCACAAGCTCCTCGTCTAGCGCAGGCCAGGTCCGCTCACAACAGCTTCAGGTAGGCGATCAGCGCCTCGCGCTCGCGCGGGCGCAAGCCCTCGAATGTGTCCTCGTGGCCGCGATTGGACAGACCAGGCGCGCGCGTGTCGATCAGCACCGGCGCGGAGAACGGCGCATAGCCCGCCGGGTACGCGTAGACGCCGTCGCCGTTCACCTCTCCCGCGACGCCCACGGCGTCGAGGTCGAGCCTGTGGCCGCCGAGCATGAAGCGCTCGGGCCGCGTGGCGGGCGCCAGCAGGTGGCGCAGCGTCGGCACGGAGCCGTTGTGCAGGTAGGGCGCGCTCATCCACACGCCGGTGAGCGGCGGCGCGGCGTACCGGCCCGTGCTGCGCGCGCGGATGCGATCGCCATACGCCGAAGCGTTAACCGCTCCCGCAAGCGCCGGCGTGAAAGCCTGCGCACGCGCAGGATCGGCGTCGACCGCCCCGCTGACGTTGGGAAACGACACCAGCCGCGGCGCGGTGAGGCTGTCGTCATAGACGCCGTGGCACGCGGCGCAGCGATCGGCGTAGAGCGCGCGTCCCTCGGCGGCGCGGGCGGCGTCCACCCGCCCAGGAAACCGCGGCGGCGCGTACGCGTCGAGGAAGCGGAACACGTCCTGCGCGTCGCTCAACGCGTCGCCGACGCGATCGGGATGCACGCCCATGCTGGGCACCGTGAAGAAGGCCGTGATCATGGCGAGGCCATCGAGATGGGCGTCGGTCACATCGGCGCGGGTGAAGGGCCGGTCCGGCCCCGCGGTCGCGGCCGCATAGGCGCCGTCGTAGAGCAGCGACGTCCGCAGGCCCCGGTCGCCGAGATCGGGCACGGCGGTGAACCCGCGCTCCGCGGCGTGGGCGTCGGGGCCGAGGAGCGCAAACTGCATCTTCAGCGCAGCCACGCCGTTGGTGAGCCCCGGCGCGCCGTTAACGAACGGCAGCGGTTTGCCAGGTGTGGCGGCGGCGATCTGCGCCATGCGCCGCGTCACCCGCGGCCAGACGAAGGAGCGCAGCGTGCTGATTTCCGCGGCGGTCACGTCGGGAAACACGTGGGGGATGACGGCGAACAGCGCGTCGGGATCGGCGGCGGCGGCGTCGAAGGCGCGATAGACGGCCTGCACGTAGGCCTCCAGATCGAGCGAGGTGTTCGGCGCGCCAAGCCACGGCAGATCCGGCAGCGGCGCGCCGGTGGCGTCGTAGGTGACGCCGGCGTGGCAGCTTGCGCAGCCGAGATTGGCGGCCATGAGGTCGACCGGCGGCACGCGGCGACGGATCATGCCGGTGTTGAGGCCGAGCGGCCCGACGAGTTCCGGCGCGGCTGCGCCGCGCGGCCAGTTGCCGATGGCGGCAGGATAGAGAAAGCCGAAGCGGCGCATCACCGTGCGCAGCGTCTGCTCCGAGAGCGGCGCGCCGGTGGCGGCATGTTCGGCCTGCACGAGCGCTGCGCCCGCGAGACGCCAAGGCACGGCGTGGGTCTCCATGGCGTCGGTGTCGAGCGCGCCGAAATCGCCGAGCGCAAACAGCACCGCGCCCCGGTCCGCCCGCGCGAGCGCGTCGAGATCGTAGGCGGCGAGCGCGCTGGTCTCCGCGCGGCCGTAACCGCGAACGAAATCGTGCAGGCCCGACGGCGCGCATGCCGCTGCGAGCACCGCCACAAGCGCCAGCCACGCGACGCGGATCATGACGGCGCCCGCCGGGCGAGCGCGAACCCGATCATCATCCCCACCGCCAGCACGCCCGCCCCGAACACGGCCCCCGCCTGCACATAGGCCAGCGACGACCAGGTCATCGCGAGACTGACGCCCGCGAACGCGAGCGGCAGGACCGGATAGAGCGGCGTCCGCACCGGGCGCGCGGCTGCGGGAAAGCGCCGGCGCAGCACGATCACGGCGACGCCGCTCAGGGCCATGAACAGCCAGAACACCGGGGCGGTGTAGTCCACCAGAGTGGCGAAGCCCTTGAAGGAGGCCGCGAACGCCACCAGCGCCATGGAGACCACGCCCTGCGCGACATAGGCGGCGCGGGGAATGCCGCGGTCGAGATCCCACGCGCCGAGGCGCCGGAGCGCGGGAAAATCGCGCGCCGCCGCGTAGGTCGTGCGGCCGCCAACGATGATGGTGGCGTTGATGGAGGTGAAGGCTGCGCACGCGATGGCGAGCGCCGTGAGCCACGCCGCCTGCGGACCGAAGGCCGCCGCCATGAGATCGGCCGCGGGGGCCGCGCTCCCCGCCAACGCCTCAAGGCCAAGCCCGCGCCAGAACGCCCATGCCGCCAGCATGTAGAGCGCGGTGATCGCCAGCACGCTGAGCACCAGCGCGCGCGCGATGCCGCGCCGCTCGTCGCGGACTTCGGCCGACAGCGTGGCGATCTCGTTCCAGCCCCCGTAGGCGAGCAGCGCGAACACGAGTGCATAGCCGAAGCCCGCGGGCGCCGCCCCGCCCGCGGGGCTCGCGCTGGCCGACGCGACGCCTTGCAGCGCGATCCACGCGCCCGCCGCGACCATCATGAGCACGCCCGCCACTTCCAGCCCCGTCAGCGCCACATCGCCGCGCGCCCCGCCGGCGAAGCCGCGCAGGTTGAGCGCCGTGAGCGTTCCCACCGACGCCGCCGCGTACAGGGCGGGCCCCTGTGGACCGAGCGGGAGCACGGCGTTCATGTAATCGCCGAACACGAAGCCCAGCAGCGCGATGGAGCCGGTGTTGATGATCGCGAAGCGCGACCAGGCGAAGCCGAACGCCACCGTCCGCCCGTAGGCGAGCTTGAGGAAGGTGTAGTCTCCGCCGGCGCTGGGAAACGCCGCCGCCAGTTCCGCGTAGCAGAGCGCGCCCACCAGCGAGACAAGCCCGCCCAGCGCCCACGCGAGGAAAAACCACTCCGTGGCGCCCGCATTCTCGGCCACCAGCGACGGCGATTTGAAGATGCCCGCGCCCACCACCATCGCCACCGCAAGCAGCACGACGAAGGCTTCGCCCACGTGGCGACGCGGCGCGGCGTCCGGCGGCAACGGCGACGGCGGCGCGCTCAATCTGCGGTGAACCCGACGGCCTTGTGCGAGCCGTCGCAGAAGGGCTTGGTCTGGGACGCGCCGCACCGGCACAGGAACACGGTGGATCCGCGCTGCACCACCCGGCCGGCGCCGGCGCAGATCTCCAGGTTCCCCTCCACCTTGAGCGGGCCGTCCTTGAGCGGCGTCACCGCCACCGGCCCGTCGCGCACGGCGAGCATGTCGGTGGATTTCGAGGGGGGCTCTCCGGTGGCTGTGAAGCCGGCGTCATGGTGGGAGCCGTCGCAGAACGGCTTGTTTTTCGACGCGCCGCAGCGGCACAGCGTGGCGCGCAGGCCTATGGGAGCGCCGTTCACGGTCATGGGCGCATGGATGGCCACGGGGCCGTTCTCGCGCAGGCGCGCGATGTTGACGGGGGGCGCAGGCTCCTGCGGACCGCCATCGTGGCGCTCGTACTGCACAGCGCCGGAGGGGCACGCATGCGCCACCTCCACGAGCCGCTCGACGGCCGTATCGTCCGGGTGGATCCACGGCCCGTCCACGTTCGCGAGGAAGGTCTTCGGCGCGCCCGTGACGCACTGGCGCGAGTGGATGCACCGCGCCCCGTCGAAGATGATCGTGATTTTTTGTCCGTCGACCCGTTCGGTGGTCATGGCGCCCTCCGTTGCCTGGGCACCAAACACCAAATCCCGCAGCCGTTGAAGGCCCCCGCGCCAAGCCGCTCGGCAGACGGCGCTACGGCCGCAGCACCATCCGCCCGACCACCTTGCCGCCGCGCAGATCGTCAAGCGCGGCGTTCGCTTCGGCGAGCGGGCGGTCGCGCATCATCGGCGGCGCGATCCGCCCCTCGCGCATCAACGCCATCAGGTCGCGCGCCTCATCCAGCGAGCCCACGTAGGAGCCGCCCAGCGTCATGGCCTTGAACGGCAGCGAGGGGATCGGCAGCGGGATCGCGCCGCCGTAGAGGCCCACGACGAACACCCGCCCCCCGCGCCGGATGGCGCCGATGGCGAACCCGAGCGTGGCCGGCGCGCCCACGAAGTCGATGGCGCCGGCCACGTCGCCGCGGGCGACGAGGGCTTCCAGCGTATTGGGATCGCTGGGATCGACCGCCTCCGTGGCGCCGCGCGCCAGCGCGGCTGCGCGCGCGCCTTCGCTCACGTCGGCGGCGATGATCGGGCCGTCATGCAGCGCCACCGCCGCCGACAGGCCGAACAGCCCGACCCCGCCAAGCCCCACCAGCAGGATCGCCGCGCCCTTCTCGATGCCGTCGAGCTTGCGGAACGCGCTGTAACCCGTGAGCCCCGAACACATGGCGACGCCTCCGGCGCCGGGGGGGAGATTGCCGCAGGGGATGAGCGCGTCGGCGATGGGCACGTGGCAGGTGTCGGCGTAACCGCCGTGGATGCGCGTGCCGAGGCCCTGGTTGTTGGCGCACAGATGCTGCTCGCCACGCGTGCAGGCCGCGCACACCTGGCAGCCGATCCACGGGAACACCGCCACGCGGTCGCCCACCTTCACGTGCGGATTGCGCTTGGCGGCGTCGGGGCCGAGCGCTTCCACGACGCCTTCGATCTCGTGGCCCATGATGAGCGGCAGCAGCTGCGGCGGCAGCTCCACCGCCGGCGCGTCCTTGCCCATGTCGAAC
>JANRIM010000078.1:0-7400 GCA_033764865.1 Hyphomonadaceae bacterium | reverse complement strand
AGGGGTCTCTCCGGGAGGCCCGCCCTGACGCCGACGAAGGATCATGCCGCCCATGAATGTTGTCGTGGTCGAGTCGCCCGCCAAGGCGAAGACGATCAACAAGTACCTCGGCCGCGACTACACGGTGATCGCCAGTTATGGCCACGTGCGCGACCTGGTGAGCAAAGACGGCGCGGTGCGTCCGGACGAGGATTTCGCCCTCGACTGGGAGATGGACACCAAGGGCGCCAAGCACGTGCGCGATATTGCGCAGGCTTTGAGCGGGGCCGACACGCTCATCCTCGCCACCGACCCCGACCGCGAGGGCGAGGCCATCTCCTGGCATGTGCTGGAGGCGCTCGGCCCCAAGAAGCTGAAGGGCAAGACGGTCCGCCGCGTCACCTTCAACGCGATCACGAAGGACGCCGTCCTGAAGGCCATGGCCGCCCCGCGCGACGTGGACATGGAACTGGTGGACGCCTACCTCGCGCGGCGCGCGCTGGACTGGCTCGTGGGCTTTTCGCTCTCGCCGGTGCTTTGGCGGAAGCTGCCGGGCGCCAAATCGGCCGGGCGGGTGCAGTCTGTCGCGTTGCGCATCGTCGTCGACCGCGAGGTCGAGATCGAGAAGTTCAGGCCGCAGGAGTACTGGACCGTCGACGCGTTGCTGAAGACCGCGGCCGGCGCCGACCTGCCCGCGCGGCTCTCCATGCACGACGGCAAGCGCCTCAAGCGCCTCGACATCGCCGACAAGGCGACGGCGGACGCCGCCCTCGCGGCGGTGCGGTCGGGACGCTTCAAGGTGGCGGAGGTCGAGGCCAAGCCCGTCAAGCGCAATCCGCCGCCGCCGTTCATGACCTCTACGCTCCAGCAGGAAGCGGCGCGCAAGCTGGGCTTCGCCGCCTCGCGCACCATGCAGGCCGCGCAGCGCCTCTACGAGGGCGTCGACATCGGCGGCGAGACCGTGGGCCTCATCACCTACATGCGGACCGACGGCGTCACCATGGACGAGGCCGCCATCCAGCAGCTGCGCAAGACGATCGGCGCCGCCTTCGGCGACAAGTACGTCCCCGAGGCGCCGCGGCGCTACACCACGAAAGCCAAGAACGCGCAGGAAGCGCACGAGGCCATCCGACCCACCGACGCAAACCGCAAGCCGGACTCCCTGCGCCTCGACGGGGACATGAAGCGGCTCTACGAGCTGATCTGGAAGCGGACGCTCGCCTCGCAGATGGAAGCGGCCACGCTGGAGCGCACCACCATCGATTTCGCGGAGCCCGGCCTGCGCACCGAATTGCGCGCCACGGGCCAGGTCGTGTTGTTCGACGGGTTCCTCGCGCTCTACCAGGAAGGCCAGGACGATTCCGAGGACGAAGAGAACCGTCGCCTGCCGCGTGTGACGAAGGGCGAAACCGTGACCGTCCAGGACGTCACCGCCACCCAGCACCACACCGAACCGCCCCCGCGCTTCTCGGAAGCGAGCCTGGTGAAGAAGCTCGAGGAGCTGGGCATAGGCCGGCCCTCCACCTACGCCGCGATCCTGGAGAAGCTGCGCGAACGCAACTACGTGCGCGCCGAGAAGAACCGCTTCATCCCGGAGGACCGCGGCCGCGTGCTCACCGCGTTTCTGGAGAATTTCTTCAAGCGCTACGTGGAGTACGACTTTACGGCCGATCTTGAAGAGAAGCTCGACCTGGTCTCCGCCGGCGACCTGGAGTGGAAGTCGCTGATGCGCGAGTTCTGGAAGGATTTCTCCGCAGCTCTGGGCGACATCTCCGAGCTGCGCATCACCCAGGTGATCGACGCGCTGAACGATGCGCTGGGCCCCCACATTTTTCCCGAGAAGGAGGACGGCGGCGATCCGCGCCGCTGCCCGTCATGCAAGGCGGGCGCCCTGTCCATCCGGCTCGGCAAGAACGGCGCGTTCATTGGTTGCTCCAATTACAACGCCGAGACGCCCTGCAAGTACACCCGACCGCTCGCCCCGAACGGGGACGACAACGGGGCCATCACGCCGGACGGCAAGGTGCTGGGCGTCGATCCGGAGACGGGCGAGGAAATCACCGTCCGCAGCGGACGCTTCGGCGCCTACTTCCAGCGCGGCGACGGCGACAAGCCCAAGCGGGCCAGCGTGCCGAAGGGATGGGATCTTGAGACCGTGCCCCTCGCCAAGGTGCTGCAGCTTCTGTCCCTGCCCCGGGAGGTCGGCGCACATCCCGAGGACGGGGAGATGATCTTCGCCAATGTCGGGCGCTATGGCCCCTACATCCAGAAGGACAAGACCTACGTCACGCTGCCGGGCCTCGACGACGTGTTCGAGATCGGTCTGAACCGGGCGGTGCAACTGATCGCCGACAAGAAGGCCGGCGGCGGGCGCTTCCAGCGCGGCGCGCCCGCCGCCCCGCTCAAGGAACTGGGCGTGAGCCCCGTGACCGACAAGCCCGTGGTGGTGCGCGAGGGACGCTACGGCCCCTACATCACCGACGGCGACACCAACGCCAACGTCCCGAAGGGCGGAGATCCTCTTCAGGTCACGTTCGACGAGGCGCTCGCGCTGCTTGCGGCGCGCGCAGAACTGGGCGGCGGCAAGAAGAAGAAGCCGGCGAAGAAGGCCGCCGCGAAGAAAGAAGCGCCGGCGAAGAAGGAGGCGCCCGCCACGAAGGTGGCCGCCAAGAAGGCGCCCGCGAAAAAGAAAGCCGCGGCCAAAAAGACGCCCGCGAAGAAGGCGACAGCGAAAAAGGCGTCGGCGAAGTGACGCCCCCGCGCGGACCCGCGCGATACGGCGCCGACCGGCGCGCGCCTCTTTCGACGGCCTTCGGCCCCCCCGTCCCACGTTCACGTGGAAAGAGAGGGCGTTGGTCGATGGCTCCCGGCGTTTGCAGGGGAGCCCCGCGCGGCGCGCGAGAGACGGGGGCGGGCGCAAACCATGGCTAAGCCGCCGGATCTCAAGCGCCCGCCGCTGACGCGGGAGGTCGTCCTCGCCGCCATCGCCAAACTGAAAGGGGCCGCCTCGAAGCAGGACCTCGCGCGCGTACTGAAGGTGACGGCCGAGGAGCGGCGCGACCTGCGCCGCATCCTGCGCGAACTCGAAGAGGATGGAGCCCTCGGGCGCACCGGCCGGCGCACGTTCGCTTCCGCCACCGCCCTGCCGGAAACCGGCGTGATGGAGGTGGTGGATCGCGACGCCGATGGCGAACTGCTGGGGCGCATGCGCGGCAATGACGGGCTGTTCGGCCCCACCGTGCCGTTGGCGCCGGGCACTGCGAAGGGCCGCGCCGGAGATCCTGCGGTGGGCGTGGGCGACCGCGTCCTCGTGCGCATCGCCCAGGAGAACGGCGCACCGGTGGCGCGCGTCACGAAACGTCTGGGGCAAAGCGCGCACCGCATCCTGGGCGTGTTTCACGCCACCGACGATCCCCGCGCCCGCGGCGCGGGCCGCTTGGAGCCGGCGGACCGCAAGGTGCGCCACGACCTCCTGGTGTTTCCAGAGCATGTGGGCGACGCCAAGGATGGCGACCTCGTCCTTGTGGAACTCCTCACCGGGGGACGCCCGCACGGCCCCAAGCGCGCGCTGGTGCGCGAGGTGGTGGGGCGCATCGACGATCCGCGCGCGGCCTCCATTCTCGCCATCCACAGCCACGGCATTCCCATGGGCTTCTCCGAGGAGGAGGAAGCCCAGGCGGCGGCGGCGAAGAAACCCACGTTGAAGGGCCGCACGGACCTGCGCCACCTGCCGCTCATCACCATCGATCCCGAGGACGCGCGCGATCACGACGACGCCGTGTTCGCCGCGCCCGACGACGACCCGAAGAACAAGGACGGCTGGCGCGTCTGGGTCGCCATCGCGGACGTGGCGGCCTACGTCACGCCGGGCTCGCCGCTGGACCGCGGCGCGTTGCGACGCGGCAACTCCACGTACTTCCCCGATCGCGTCGCGCCGATGCTGCCGGAGACCCTGTCGGCCGATCTGTGCTCCCTGCGCGAGAACGAGGAACGTGCGTGCCTCGCGGTGGAGATGGTGTTCGACAAGAGCGGGACCAAACGCAGCCACCGGTTCGTGCGCGGGCTGATGAAGTCAGCGGCCAAGCTGTCCTATGCGCAGGCGCAGGGCGCCTTCGACGGCAAGCCGGACGCCAAGGCCGCCCCGCTCGTGGACACGATCCTTGCGCCGCTGTGGGCGGCCTACCAGTGCATGAAGATCGGCCGCGACCGCCGCGAGCCGCTCAACATCACCTCCACCGAGCACCGCGTGACCTTCGGCCCCGACGGGGCTGTGACGGGCGTGGCCAAACGGGTGACGCTGGAAGCCAACAAGCTCATCGAAGAGATGATGATCCAGGCCAACGTGTGCGCGGCGGAGACGCTGGAAGCCAAGCGCACGCCCCTGCTCTACCGCATCCACGACACGCCCTCCGACGCCAAGATCGCCGCGCTGACGGATTTCCTGCCCACGGTGGGGCTCAAGTGGGCGGAGGGGCAGGTGCTGTTGCCCGCGCGGTTCAACCGGATCCTCGCGCTTTCGGCGGGCACGGAACACGCCGAGATCGTCAACGAAGTGGTGCTGCGCACGCAAGCGCAGGCCGTCTACGCGCCCGACAACATCGGCCACTTCGGCCTCAACCTCGCCCGGTACGCCCACTTCACCTCCCCGATCCGTCGCTACGCGGACCTCGTGGTGCATCGCGCCCTCGTCCGGGCGCTGGGCCTGGGGGACGACGGCCTGACCGCCGAGGAGGAGGCGAAGCTCGACGACATCGCCCAGCACATCACCCAGTGCGAACGCCGCTCCATGGCGGCGGAGCGCGAGGCGACCGAGCGCTACATCGCGGCCTTCCTGTCCGATCGCGTGGGGGCGGTCTTCGAGGGACGTATCTCGGGGGTCACGCGTTTCGGCCTGTTCGTGAAACTCGTCGACACCAACGCCGACGGGCTTGTGCCCATCTCCTCCCTGGAGGACCGCTACGAACACGACGAGACCATCCACGCCCTCGTCAGCGTGCGCAGCGGGCGCCGCTACCAGTTGGGCCAGAAGGTGGAGGTCCGGCTGGAGGACGTGACGCCCGTCTCCGGGGGCCTCCTGTTCCACATGGTCAGCGATCCGCTGCCCGCCGCTCCGGGAGCGAGGCGCCCCGCCGCCGGCCGCGGGCCCGCCCGCGCCGCCTCCCGACCGCCCCACCGCGGGCGGAAGAAACGCTGAGACGCACAGACAAGAAAAAGCCCCGGATCGCTCCGGGGCTTTCTCCAATCGATCGAAGGGCTGTTACGCCACCGGCGACCAGCCACCCGCGCCGTTGGCGCAGTAGGTTTCCGTGGGCAGCGCCTGCGGGCCCTGTCCGCTCACATCGAGCGTGGCGTTGACCGTCCGGCAGCCTTGCTGGCCGGGCGTAGGCTGCGGGCGCTGCACGTTGAGGACGTAGGTGCGGCTCGACGCGCCGACCCAGTTCATCCCCACCGGCGCGTTGTTCTGCAGCGCGTTCTGGTAGGCGCCCTCGATGCGGGCCTGTTGCTGGTTGTCGAGATAGCGGCAGATGGCGAAGGCCCCGCCGCCGGCCACCGCGGCACCGATGGCGGCGTTCTCTCCGCGGTTCTTTTCCGAGCCCGCCACCGCGCCGGCGATCGCGCCGACGCCGCCGGCGATCAGCGCGTTGCGCATGCACGACGACAGGCGCGTGCCCGCCACGCCGCCGCCGCCGGCGCCATAGCCCCCGCCATATCCCGTGGACTGACACGCCGAAACGCCCACCGCCAATACGGCAGCGGCCACCAAAGCAAGTTTACGCATGGGTCTCTCCTCGCAGGTCACCACGACTGGCGTCTTATCACCGTTCCCACATGAACGCATGACAACGCCTTCAGGTTCAAACGTCGCCCTCCAGCTGGGGCGGAAACGGCCAGCCGCGCCGCGCGCAGGCCGCCAGGACCGTGTTGCGCAGCAGGCAGGCGATGGTCATCGGGCCGACACCGCCGGGCACGGGAGTGATCCAGCCCGCGCGCATCGCGGCCGCCTCGAAGTCGACATCGCCCACAATGCGCGTCTTGCCGGGGCCCTTCTCGGGCGCCGGCGCCCGGTTGATCCCCACGTCGAGCACGATGGCGCCCTCCTTCACCCAATCGCCCTGGACGAAGGCGGGCCGCCCGATGGCGGGAACGAGGATATCGGCAGTGCGGCAGACCGCGGGGAGGTCGCGTGTGCGCGAGTGCGCGATGGTGACCGTGCAATCGGCGGCGAGGAACAGGAGCGCGGCGGGCCGGCCCACGAGGATCGAACGGCCCAGCACCACCGCATGCTTGCCGGCCAGCGATTGTCCGGTGGCGCGCGCCAGGATCACGCAGCCGGCGGGCGTGCACGGCCGCAAGCCCGGCTTGCCCAAAGCAAGGCGGCCGGCGCTGGCGTCTGTAAGCCCGTCGACGTCCTTCGCCGGCGCCAGCTCGTCGAGCACGCGCTGGGCGTCGATGTGCGCCGGCAGCGGCAGCTGCACCAGGATGCCGTCCACGGCGGGATCGTCGCTGAGCGCGCGGACGCGCGCGACGACGTCGGCTTCGGGCGTATGCGCCGGCAGCGCGATGTGCACCGACGCCATGCCCGCCGCTTCCGTCTCGCGCACCTTGGAGCGGACGTAGACCTGGCTTGCGGCGTCCTCGCCGACGATGACGACGGCCAGCGTGGGCTTTCCCGGCAGACCCGCGACGGCGCCCGCGACACGCGCGCGCAGATCGCCCGCCACCGCCTTGCCGTCGATGATGGTCGCGCTCACGGCGCCGCTAGAACCAGGACGCGGGCGTGACGGCGAACAGGAGCCGCTCCACGAACAGGAGCCCCAGGATCAGCACGATGGGCGACAGATCCAGGCCCCCGACCGGCGGGATGATGCGCCGGATCGGTCCGAGGAGCGGCTCGGTCAATCGTTGGGTGGCGCTGTAGAGCTGGTTCACGAACGCATTGCGGCGGCTCACGATCTCGAAGGCGATGAGCCACGAGAGCACCGCGTTGACGATCAGGACAATGATGACGAGCTGAACGATCGCGCCGAACAGCCACAGGAACGGACCGGCCATGAGGCCTCGCTGGCAAGAGAATCTGGTGCGCCCGTGTACCAAGCGCCGGGCGGTCGGGGAAGGAAGCTTGGCGGGGAACCCCAGGCCGAGGCGCACGCAAGGGACCCGAAGGGCGTCCCCCCGGGCGTCCTTGACGGCGCGGGCGACGCGCCCCTATACCCCCCGCTCCCACCGGGCGGGCCCGTAGCTCAGCTGGGAGAGCGCCGCGTTCGCAATGCGGAGGTCAGGAGTTCGATCCTCCTCGGGTCCACCAGTTTCAGCCGTCCGGCCCTGCCCGATCGCGACGGACCGCCCGTTTCCGCCGACAAATCGACGAACCGCCTCCTGCGCGCGACCAACGCCATGCCGATGGACCGCGATTGCCCTTA
>JANRIM010000072.1:0-6466 GCA_033764865.1 Hyphomonadaceae bacterium | reverse complement strand
GCGCGGATCGCCGCCGCAGCCCCGCGCGCGCGCCGCCTCCCGCGCCTCCGCCGCGCGTTCGCGCCCGCCGAAATACGTCCAGGCCTCCTCCGCCGCCCAGTGCATCGGCGCGTGCGCGGGGCGCACGCCACGCCGCCGCGCCGCGCTGCGCGCGCAGAACAGCCCGCGGGCGCGTACGCCGCGGAATCCCTTGCGCGCCGGGCGTTTCGCACGCGCCGCGCGTGGCGTGAGCGTCACGGCGGCCGCCAGCGCCAGCACAAGGCAGCGCGCCAACGCCTCCGCCGCGCGAAGCCAGCGCGCGGCATCGAACGCCATGCGCCGCGCGAGCAGCGCGCCGGGCGCGAGCGCCTCCCCGTAAAGCTGCTCGATCCAGCGAAGGAGCGTCTCAAGATCCGACCAGCCGTCGGCGAATGTGTAGGCTCGGTGCAGTGTCATGACCGGGATCATCGCACGGTTTTCCGCCCCGTGGACAAGCGCACGAGACCCACGGGGACACGCACGCGAAACCGCCCGGCCGCGCCCGCGCTTCCCCCCACGGGCGAATGGGACTACAGACTCCAGCCTGGGGTGTGGATCATGGAACGGATGTGTGGGCGCCGACGGCGTGTCTGTTCACGCCATCTGACCATCGCATCGGCGCGGGCGGGCCTGCTGGTCTGCGGCCTGTGGGCCGCTGGCGGCGGCGCGGCGGGGGCACAGACGTCAGGTCCGGCCGTTGAGGGCGCCGTCGTCGACGCGTGGGCGCGCTGCGAGAACCGCGGCGGCGCGCTGGCCCCGGATGCGTGGATCGCCGGCTGCACCGCCATCATCGACGCCGCGCTGGCGGACCCAGCGACGACGCGCGAACCCAATCTTCCCGTCGCCTACGTCAATCGCGGCAATGCGCATGCGCGCCTCGGCGCGCACGCGGCGGCGATCGCGGACTATGACGCCGCCATCGCGCTCAACCCGGCCTACGCGAGCGCCTTCAACAGCCGCGGCGCGGCCTACGCGGCGTTGCGGGATTTCGAACGCGCCATCACCAATTTCACCCAGGCCATCGCGCTCGATCCGCTGTTCGCCAATGCGCTGGGCAATCGCGGCAACGCCTATCGCGAAACCGGCGATGCGCCGCGCGCGCTGGCCGATCTCGACCGGGCGCTGGCGCTGCGGCCCCACCCCATCGATTACAACAACCGCGGCATCGCGCACCTGATGGCCGACGACGCCGACCGCGCCATCGCGGATTTCGACGCCGCGCTCGCCCTCGACGGGGCCTACGCGACGGCGCGGTTCAACCGCGGCCTCGCCCACGCCCGCCGCGACGCCCACGCCGCCGCCATCGCCGACTTCGACGCCGTGCTGGCGCTCGCGCCCGATCACGCCGGCGCGTTGATGCATCGCGGACGCACCTACGAAGCGCTCGCCGATTTCACCCGCGCGCTGGGCGACTATGAGGCCTACGTCGCGCTGCGGCCGGAGGACGCGCACGGCCTGCACCACCGGTGCGCGGCGCGCGGCGCGCTGGGCCGTCGCCTCGATCTCGCCCTCGCCGACTGTGACGCCGCGCTCGCGCGCGCGCCGTCGCCCGACATCCTGGAGACGCGCGGGCTCGTGCAGCTGCGCCGCGGCGCGTTCGAGCGCGCGCTGGCGGATTTCTCCGCCGCCTGCGCCGAAACGCCGCCCCGCGCGAGCGCACAGTACGGCCGCGGCGTGGCGCGCCTGCGGCTCGGGGCGGCGGCGGAGGGCGCAGCCGACGTCGCAGAGGCGGTGGCGCGGGCGCCCGACGTGGCGCGCCGCTTCGCGGCCTTCGGCGTGGCTGCGCCTGCGATGCCCCCTGCACAACCCTAGGGGCGGCGCGCCTTGTGGACGGCGGCGTCCAGCGCGGACAGGAAGCGCGAGCGGTCCTGCGGGGAAAACGCTTTCGGCCCGCCGGTGATCTCGCCGAACGAACGCAGATGCTCCATGAGGCTGCGCTGCGCGAGGGCGGCGCCGATGGAGGCTTCGGTGAACGCCTTGCCGTTGGGGGCCAGCACCGCGGCGCCGGCCTTCAACGCGCGCGCCGCGAGCGGGATGTCGCTGGTGATGACGATGTCGCGCGGGCGGGCGTTGTCGGCGATCCAGTCGTCGGCGGCGTCGGGCCCGGCGTCCACCACGATCATCGCAGCCCCCGGGGGCGTGCGCAGGTAGCTGTTGGCCACCACCTTCACCGGACACCCGAGCCGGCGCGCGACGCGGTAGATCTCCTCCTTCACCGGACACGCATCGGCGTCGACGAAGAGGATGGGCGCGGGCCCCTCAACCGGCATGGTCGGCGGGGATGCGCAGCGTGAACACCGACCCCGCGCCCGGCGCGCTCTGGCAGGTGATGTCGCCGCCCATGAGGCGCGCGGTCTGGCGTGCGATGGCGAGGCCGAGGCCCGCGCCCTCATGCGCGCGGGCGCTGGAGGCGTCGGACTGCGTGAACGGTTCGAAGATGGCGGCCTGCGCCGCGGGCGCGATGCCGGGGCCCGTATCGCGCACGGCGAAGACGATCTGGTCGGCGCCGTGGGCGTCGCGCACGCGCTCGGCGGTGACCGTGATGGCGCCGCCCTGCGTGAACTTCGCGGCGTTGGACGCCAGACGCATCAGCGCGTCGTGCAGCCGCTCGAAATCGAGCACGGCGTCGCCGGGATCGCCCATGGCGCGCACGTCGAGCGTGTTGGCGCCGGCGTCCGCCAGCGGGGCCGCATCCGCGCGCACGCGCGCCAGCGCCGCAGTCACCGGACCGCGCACCCGCGCCAGCGTGGCCTCGCCCGTCTCCAAACGGGAAAGATCGATGATGGCGTTGATGAGGTCGAGCTGGCGGTGCGCTGCCTTCAGGATGCGCCCGGCGTCCGCCGCCGCGGCGGGGGGCGCTTCCTGCGCGATGATCTCGGCGTAGCCGATGACGGCGTTGAGCGGCGTACGCAGCTCGTGGCTCACCAGCGCCATGAACTGGGATTTGGAGGCGCTCGCGCTCTCGGCGGCGGCGCGTGCGGCGCGCGTGCGCGACAGCGCGCGCAGCAGCTCGTTGCGGTCATGCCCGAACAGGCCGCCCACCACGAGCGCGCTGACCAGCACGATCATGCCCACGATGGACACAGGGGGCGCGGCGAGCATGGTGGTGAAGGGCGCAGCCAGCGCGCACACGATGAGCGGCAGGATCGTGGCCAGCAGGAGCGTGCGCTGGTGGGAGAAATAGACGAACGCGTGGTTGGCCGTGGCGCAGAACCACGACGTGGCCGCCACCATGCCGAGCACAGTCCCCGTGGCCCAGGACGTGACGGGAAACACCGCATACAGGCACGCGCCCACCCCGTGCAGCGCGGCGAGCCAGCGGTAGGCGACGGGCGCGGGCATGGCCTCGGCGCGCGCCAGCAGCCGGTCCTCCAGCGCCGGGCGCACAGCAAATTCCCACGCGATCACGCCTACCAGCCATGCCGCCATCAGGCCCTGCGGCGCCACCGGCCACGTCACCGCCAGCGCCACCGCCGCAAACAGCACGCGCGGCCACGTCGCCTTGCGGATGAACGCGGTGGCCTCGGCGGCGGAGAGCGACCATTCCGATGTCGTTGGCGTTGCGGGCGCTTCCCGCGGCGCACGCGCCGCAAGGGGCTGGCCTGCGTTCCTCTCGGTCCCCATGCTGGCGATCATGCCCGCCTCCCCGGCCGCGAATCGTCCCGCGATCCGGGCGCGAAACTACACTGGAGCCTCATAGGCGGGCTATCAGCCCACTTACCCGTCGTTGGCGGCTTTCCGCGCCTCGATGCGGGCGCCGCGGAGGTTTTCCGCGATCAGGAACGCCAGATCGAGCGCCTGGGCGCCGTTGAGGCGCGGGTCGCAGTGGGTGTGGTAGCGGTCCGACAGGTCCTGCTCGGTCACTTCCGCCGCGCCGCCGAGACACTCCGTGACCTGCTGGCCCGTCATCTCCACGTGCACGCCCCCGGGATAGGCGCCCTCCGCCGGCAGCGCCTCCATGAAGGTGCGCACCTCGGAGAGGATGCGGTCGAACGGCCGGGTCTTGTAGCCGGACGCCGTCTTCAGCGTATTGCCGTGCATGGGATCGCACGACCACACGACCTGGCGGCCCTCCCGCTGCACGGCGCGCACGATCTTCGGCAGGCCGGCGGCCGCCTTCTCCGCGCCGAAGCGGGCGATGAGCGTGAGCCGGCCGGGCTCGTTGTCGGGGTTGAGCACGTCGATGAGGCGCAGGAGATCATCCGGCTCCAGCGTGGGGCCGCACTTCATGCCGATGGGGTTCTTCACGCCGCGCATGAACTCCACGTGCGCGCCGTCGAGCTGGCGGGTGCGGTCCCCGATCCACAGGAAGTGGGCGGACGTGTCGTACCAGTCCCCGCTGGTGCTATCGATGCGCGTCATCGCCTCCTCGAAGCCGAGCAGCAGCGCCTCGTGGCTGGTGTAGACGTCCACCTGCTTCATCTGCGGGGACGTCTCGGGCGTGACGCCGCACGCCTCCATGAAATCAAGCGCCTCGGAGATGCGGTCGGCGGTCTCGCGGTAGCGCTTGCCCTGCGGGCTGTCGGCGACGAAGCCGAGCGTCCAGCGGTGGACGTTGTGCAGGTCGGCGTAGCCCCCGCCCGCGAAAGCGCGGATGAGGTTGAGCGTGGAGGCCGACTGCGCATAGGCTTGGATCAGACGCTGGGGATCGGGGACGCGGGCCTCGGGCGTGAAGTCCATCCCGTTGATGGTGTCGCCGCGGTAGCTGGGCAGCGTGACGCCGTCGATGGTCTCGGTGGGCTCGCTGCGCGGCTTGGCGAACTGGCCGGCGATGCGGCCCACCTTCACCACGGGCTTGGAGCCCGCGAACGTCAGCACCACCGCCATCTGCATCAGCGCACGGAAGGTGTCGCGGATGTTGTCGGGGTGGAATTCCTTGAAGCTCTCCGCGCAGTCCCCCCCCTGCAGCAGAAACGCCTTGCCCGCGGCCACGCGCGCGAGCGCGCCCTTCAGGTTGCGCGCCTCACCGGCGAACACGAGCGGGGGATAACCCTTCAGCGTGGCCTCGACGCGGGCGAGCGCCTCGGCGTCGGGGTAATCCGTGGGGATGTGGCGGGCGGGCAGCGCGCGCCACGAGGAAGGGGTCCATTTTGCCGGCATGGGCCGACCCTAGCAAAATCGTGGCGCCGGTGAAAGCCTTGGGCCCCGGGCGCGGCAAAAGGCGCCCTTTGCGGGCCGTGGCGGCGGCCCACCATCGGCAACCCTCGCCCCGGGCGCTCCCGCGGCGGGATCGACCGGCCCGGGCGGGCGGGTCCCGCTGGTGCGTTGCGTTGCAATCACTATTGCGGCGCCGCAAGGTCCGGCCCGGGTGAAGGCTGGCAATGGCGACCGAGGCGTATCTTTCCTTCAGCGACGGCGACGCCGCGCGCGCCGACGCGGTCGCGCAGGAGCTCGCCCGTCACGGCCTGTCGAGCGCGCAGCGCGCCGGCGACGCCGTGCAGGCGCTGCTGGAGTGCCGCTGCGTCGTGGCGCTCTTGTCGCCCGCCGCGGAGGCGGACGCGGAGGTGCGCCGCGATCTCATGGCGGCCATCGCCAACGGGCGGCCCATCGTGCCCGTCCTGCTGGCGGACCTCGCGGGCGACGCCCTGCGCATCGCCGCCGACATGCAGGCCCGGGTCGACGCCCGCGACGGCCTCACCGACACCGCGCTCGCGCGCATCGTCGCGGCGGTTCGGGGGTTCTCCGCCGCCGGGCGCACGCTGTCGATGCTCAACATCAAGGGCGGCGTCGGCAAGACGGTGCTGGCGGCCAACGTGTTCGCCGCCGCCCATCTGGAGGCGGGCAGGTCCGTCTGCTTCATCGACGTCGATCCCCAGCACAATCTTTCGCAATTCTTCCTGCCGCCCGAGGAACGCAACCGCGTGCGCGCCGATGCGCACACGATCTATTCGGCGTTCATCGCCAAGGGCCCGCTGTCGGCGCCCCGTGACGAGTTCGCCCGGCTGCCGATCCAGCTCAACCGCTCCAGGGGGCTCGGCAAGACGCGCTTCGATCTGGTGGTGGGCGATGAGCGCCTGTTCGAGTTCACGCTGGACGGACGGACGGAACGGGAGCGGGCCGATGCGCTGTCGCGCTTCCACGATCTCGTGGCGGTGCTGCGCACGCGCTACGATCTGGTGGTGATCGACGTGAACCCCTGCGCCACCTTCCTCACGCGCTGCGCCGTGACCGCCTCCGACCACATCGTGGCCCCGGTGCGGCCGGAGAAGTATTCGCTCACCGGCCTCAACATGCTGGAGCAGGTGAGCCGCGAGATCCGCGGACGCACCCTGCGCGCCTCGGAATTCTCCGTGCTGCTCAACGGCGTGGGCGACCGGCCGCGCACGCGGGTGGGCTTCGACGTCGACCAGGCGACGCGCGAGGAGATCATGGCCGCGCCGTTCTTCGGGGCCGCGCTGCTGGACGACGCCATCCCCTACACCACCAACCTGCGCACCACGCCCATCGA
>JANRIM010000070.1:0-23237 GCA_033764865.1 Hyphomonadaceae bacterium | reverse complement strand
AGCGAAAACACCACCCGCCCCGAGAGCGCGCCGTTCGACGCGCCCACATCGCGCGACCCGCCACGTGCGGTGGGTTCACCGTCCGTGGTCTGGTAGGCGGCGGAGAACGCGAAATCCACCGGCCCCGCCACATCGGCGATGCGCACCGCTCCATCCCACGCGTTGAACGAGCCATACTCTGCGCGGGCGCGGACGCCCGGCGCCTCGGCGCCGCTGGCCGTGATGTAGTGGATCACGCCGCCGATGGCGTCCGATCCGTAGAGTGCGCCCTGCTGGCCTCGCAGCACTTCCACGCGCGCCACCTCGTCGGCGATGAGCGTTGCGAAGTCGAACTCGCCCACGTAGGGGTCGCTCACCTCCATGCCGTCGATGAGCACCAGCGTGTGGTTGGACTCCCCGCCCCGCAGGCGCACCTGCGTGAAGCCGCCCACGCCGCCGGCGCGGTTCACTGCGGCGCCAGGCACGTCGCGCAGCACATCGGAGATCTGGCGGATCTGGCGGGTCTCGATGGTTTCGGCGTCGATGGTGGTCACCGATCCGCCGAGCGCGGCGCGCGCGATGCCCTGCGGATCGCGGGTGGCGGTGACGATGATCTCGTCGTCGGCGCCGCCAGTCTGGGCAAACGCCAGCGCGGGCGCGCCAAGGGCGAAGACGAGAACGGCGGTAAAGTTGGCTCTGGACATGCGTATTCCCCGTCGGGCGTGATGCGACAGGGCGGAGGTCTCCGCGCTTCATGCGCGGTCGGCGCAGCCGTCAGGCGACGCCCTCAAAGCGCCCGGCCAGACACGCCGATGCGGCCTCCGCCGCCTCGTCGCTCAGACGGGTTTCCGCGCTCGGACCATCCCCTGGACCCAAGCAAGAGCGACACGCGCCGGCCGGTCTCCTGGCTTGCGGGTCAATGCGCGACGCACGGCCTTCCCGGGTTGCCCCAGTGGCTGCAATCCGCCGAAACGGACCACGATGCACGTCGCACTCACCGCTCACAGTTGCAGGGACAGCCGCGGAGTCGACGGCACGGGGGCCGTCTCACCGCTGTTCCCGTAAAGCCCTCCCGGGCGCCGGCGCGATATCAGTGAAGCCGGGGCGAACCCCGTCTTCCGCGCGGCCCATAGCGCGCGCGGGCGCAGGCGCCAAGCGATTTCGCCGCCGCGTTTCACGCCACGCGGCGGCGCAGCCCCATCAGCATCATCAGGAAAAACGGCCCGCCGAGCGCCGACAGCGCCACGCCCAGCTTGACCTCCGCTGCCGAGGGCGTGAGCCGCACGGCGATGTCCGCAGCCAGCACCAGCAGCGCGCCGCCTACTGCGCTGGGCAGGAGCAGACGACCCGGTTCGCCCCCGGTGAGCGGACGCAAAAGGTGCGGCACGATGAGACCGACGAAGCCGATCACCCCCGTCACAGCAACGCTCGCGCCCGTCGCGAGCCCCACGCCGAGCGCCAGCAGGCGTTGGGTGCGTGTGACGTCCACGCCAAGCGACACCGCGCTCTCCTCCCCGAGCGACAGCGCATCGAGCGCGCGACGCGTTGCGAAAATCAGCACCGCGCCCAGCGCGATGAGCGGGGCCGCGATCCGAACCTCCTCCATGCTGCGGTCCGTCAGGGCGCCCATGAGCCAGTCGAGGATTTCCTGCGTGGCCCAGGGATTGGGCGCGAGCGACAGCGCCAGCGCCACCGCAGCGCCGGCGATGCTCTGCAGGATCACGCCCGCAAGCACGAAGGTGATCAGGCTCGCCGCCGCGCCAGACAGCGCCAGCAGCAGGAACACGCCCACCACGGCGCCGGCGACGGCGGCGGCCGGCAACAGCCATGGCGCAGACACGGTCAATCCGAAGTAGAGCGTCAGCACCGCGCCAAGCGCCGCCATGGACGACACGCCCAGCACGCCCGGATCCGCCAGCGGATTGCGGGTGTAGCCCTGCATCGCCGCGCCCGAGAGCCCCAGTGCGGCCCCCACCAGAATCGCCAGAAGCGTGCGCGGCAGGCGCAGTTCGAACACGATGGCCCAGCGCGGATCGCTCTGGTCCCACCACGCGCTCCACGGCGCCCACACGCGGCCGGCCGTCATCGACACGAGTGCGAGCGCGACGAGGCACGCGAGCATCGCCGGCATGTGCCATCCGCGCGTCATGCGGCGCCCAGGTAGGCGTCGCGCGCGCTGGCCAGCAGCGGCGCCGTCTTCAGCAGCACGGGGCCCGCGCAGTAGAGGCACGCGGCGGGGAACGTGGCGCGGTGCATGCGGTCGCCGACGCGGTCGAGCGCAGGGTGCGAGAGCAGTCGTTGCGACCAGGTGGGCGCGCCGGGCGCCGCCTCGCCGCACAACAGCACCTCCGGCGGATCCGCGAGCAGCCGCTCCAGCGGCGCCGTGCCCCAGTTCGCCACGCCGTAGCGGTGGGCGACGTTCTCAAAGCCCGTCCTTCGCATCAGTTCGTCAATCAGGGTCCCCGCTCCGGCCACCATCCCGCGGGACTGGAAAACGAGCGCGCGCACGGGGCGCGCCTGCGGCGGCGGGGCCGCCTGCGCCAGCGCCGCCTCGATCCGCGCTGCGAGCGCAGCGCCACGCGCCGGCTGGCCAATGGCGCGGGCCATCTCCACGATCTGGGCCTGGGATTCCGCCACCGTGTCGGGGACGCCGAAGGTGACCACCGGCACGCCGATGCGGTCGAGGGCCGCCCGGGTGGCGGGGCCCGAATGGCGGCTGGCCAACACGAGATCCGGCGAGAGCGCCAGCACTTCCTCCGCCGTCTCGTACGTGAAGGGCAGCGTGCGCGCGATGGCGGCGATGGTGGAGCCGGAGGGTTCGCGCGCGTAGTGGCTCAGCGCGGCGATCTGGGCGCGGTCGGCGAGATGCACCAGCATGGTGTCGAGGCAGGGGTTGAGCGACACGATCCGGCGCGGCGCGGCCGCCGCATGGGCCCCCGACGTCGCAAGCACCCCCGTCAGCGCCGTCCCCAACGCAGTTCCCACCGCTGTCCGGCGTGTCACATCGCCTTCCGCCACGTTGCGTCTCCATCGCGCCCGGCCACGCGCGGACGCGCGGGACCACAGGAGTCGCCTCGGACAAGGCCCGCTGACCCCCGCGCACCCCGGCGGGACCCACGACGACGACGACGGGCAGGTCTCCTGGCTCGCGGGTCACAGCCGTGTGCGCATCTCCTTCCCAGCCGCTCCGCATGGGGCATCCCACGCGGGGACGACGGCCAGTGGCGCGATGCGCGGCTCTCCGCTCACAGTTGCGGGGGCAGCCCGGGCCTCACACCCGGTTCCCTTTCAATCCTCAGCCGGCGTCGCCAGCTTCGGAACCTGTCGCACGGCGCTTGTAGCGCGCGGTTGCAGGGCACTTCAATGCCGCGCCGTCAGGCGCGGGCGGGATCGAGCACCCGGCCGCGACGCCAGTAGCCCAGGGCGGTCAGCGCGCAACGGTCGAGCCCCCGCTCCACCAGCACGCGCCGGACTTCCTTCACCGCCCCGGCCTCTCCCGCCACCCATGCATAAAAGCCGCTGTCGCGGCGGGCGGCGCGCTCCCACAGGACCGTGCGGTCCACGTCGACCTCCGGCGCCGGAACGGAGACGGCCGCCGAGGCCGGCGGGAGGGTTGCGCAGCTTGCCGATTCCATGAGGCGCGCGCCGTGCGGCGCGCCGTTGCGCGCCATCCACTTCACCCGTTGCTGACGCCACGACGGCAATTCGAGGCGATCGGCGCCTTCCGGACCCTCGATGAACACTTCCGTCGGCGGCGGCGCGGCGCGGACGGCGAGCGTTTCGAGGATCGCCGTCAGCGCCGGGAGGGCGGATTGGTCCGCCATGAGCAGAAGCCGCTCGGGCGCGCGGGGCGGTCGCCATTCGTAGCCGCCGCAGTCGCGCTCCCGTGACCGGGCCGGCGCCACCACCTGGAGAGCTTCCCCGCGCGACGCCGTCCGCGCCCAGGTCGAGGCGGGGCCCAGCTCCGCGGGCGAATGGAAGTCCACGTCGAACTCGCAGGATCGCCGCCGCAACGCGCGCAGCGTGAAGAGGCGCTGCGGCGGACGGCCCTGCGCCGGCAGCGCACGCCACGCATCGAGCCAGTCAGGCCCCGCCGGCAGATCGGGCGCGCGGCCGAACGGGTCGGGAAAAAGGATGCGAATGCTCTGATCGGGACCGCCGACGCGCATGTGGGCCACGTCGTCGCCGAAGAAGGTGATGCGGATGAGGGAGGGTGAGAGCGCCGCCTTCCGGTGCACGCGCACATTGAACAGACGAAATCCGGCGGGAGCGATCGGAAGCGCGTTCTCAAGCGCGAGGCAGCCGCCAGGCCCCTCAGGAAGAGCCAATTCGCTCTCCAACACCCCATCAAACCCCGCCCGCCGCATAAGCAGTGTTCAACAAAGAGTCAGGACTTGACGCAAGGGTCAACCGCAGTGGCGCCGACCGGGCACACGACCGGCCGGTCTAATTGGTCATCGGCGCCTCGGCTTCGAGCTGCGCAATGAGCGGGGCGATGGTGGACTGCCAGGACTCTTCCGTGAGCGGCCCGACGAAGCGGTGGCGCACCCGCCCCTGCCGGTCGATCACGAAGGTCTCCGGCGCGCCCGTCACGCCCAGCTCCACGCCCAGCGCGCCGTCGGCGTCCTCGCCCGTGCGCAGATAGGGGTTCCCGTGCCGGTCAAGCCAGGCGGCGGCCTTGCCGGGGCCATCCACCCACGCCACGCCATACAGCGGCGCGCGCTGCTCCGCCGCGATCTGCATCAGGAAGGGATGCTCGACCACGCAGCTGGGGCACCAGGAGGCGAACACGTTCACAAGCGACACCTGGCCTGCGAGGTCCTCGCGGGCGAGCCCCGGCTGCCCCGTCCGTACGGCGGGGAGATCGAACGCGGGCAACGCGCGCGGCGCGTCGAGCGCGGGGTCCCGCGGCGTGGTGTTCCACAGACCGATGGCGAAGACCGCGCACAGCGCGGCGAAAGCGGCGAGCGGGATGGCGAAGCGCCAGTTCATGACACCAGTTTAGGCGTTCCCGCGCCAAGCGCCTAGCGGCGCGCGGCGGACTGCCGCGTTTGGCCGCGCTCGAAGCGGTCGGTGACGTAGAACGGCTGGCCTCCCCGGGTGCGGAAGAACATCTCCATCTCCCGCCGGTTGAACGGGCGCGACCCCAAACGGCCGAACACCGCGATCTGGTGGCCGGTCTCGTCCACCGCCCGGTCCCGGTCGATCCCCTTGGAAAGGGACAGCGCCGGCCGGTCGGTGCGCCGCCAGGCGATGAGCTCCGGCCTCGGCTCCGGCGAGAAGCCATAATAGTTCGGCTGGCTGGAGGGGCTCGTGAGCTGGAGCACCTTCACGCCGTTGCGCCCGTCGGCGACGTAGGCGAACAGCGAAGCGTGGGTGGAGCCCACGACGACGTCGCGCGCGTCGTTCAGCCGCCCGTCGAGCGTCACCCTCTGGTGCACGCGCGGCGCCTCGGGCTTCTCCACATCCACGATCACCAGCCCCTCGGCGCCTGCGGCCACATAGGCGTAGGTGCGCGCCACGTAGAGCTTGCGCGCGTCGCGCAGGGGCGCGAGCGCGCCGGCGACGACCTGCGGCACCTCGAGGCGGGTGATGTCGAGCGTCTGAAGCCCCGCGCCGGTGGTGACGAACAGATAGCGGAACTGCGCGGCGCTGGCGCGGACGTCGGCCAGCGGGACGGTGGCGGAGTGGCGCGGGCGCAGCGGGTCGTTGAGGTCCACCACCACGATCCCCGCGGCGGCCGCGACGTAGGCGATGTGGCCCGCCAGCGTCACGTGTCGCGCGCCGTTCAGGACGCCGCCTTCGTTCCACGTCACGGCGCGGCGCAGGAAGTTGTTGGCAGGCTCCCGGTCCGCCATGGCGTTCACGTCCACCAGGATGAGCCCCTCCACCGCGTCCGTGACGACGGCGTAGCTGTAGAGCGGGTGGAACGGCTGTTCCTGGTTGTCGCGCTGGATCTGGGGCGTGTTGCGCGCGGGCGCGATGGGCTGGTTCGTGGGCAGCGCCATGCACGTGGCGTCAGTGGTGCGCACGTGGGTGTCCTGACCCAGCGGAGCGAACGGCGCAGACAGGATGCGGTCGGAGACGCCCTTGTTGGCGATGCTGGCCACGTCGTAGACGCGGAAGCCCCCGGGGCCCTCGGCCGTGTAGAGATACTCCCCGCGCAGCTGGATGCAATTCACCGCGCCGCCCGCGCTTTGCGTGGGGTTGGAGATTTCCTCCGGCGGATCGACCTGGTCGCGGAACACCGATTCCGCCCAGCCGAACTGCCCGCCGCGCACCCAGTTCTTCAGCTCGCGCCCGTTGGCTTCGGTGTGCTGCCGGTAGAAGTCCGGATAGGCGTATCTGTGCAGGTACGAGCCGAACACCGCCTGCGGCTCCTCCCACTCGGTCACGCGCACGGCCTCGATCTGACGATCCTGCCCGACGTAGGCGTGCAATCCGACGAAGTTCACGAAGTTGGTGCCCAGCAGCATGAGCTGGCTCATGATGGCGTTGTTGTCGCCGTCCGCCGACAGGTGACAGTCGGTGCAGGTCTTGGTCTCGGTCTTCCGTTCGGTGTGGGGATAGTGCGGGGCGAAGGCCTGGCTCGAGAAACCCGCCGCGCTGATCGGCGGTTGCTGCACGTAGATGCGTTCGCGGTTGATGTTGGTCGACGACAGGATCAGCGCCGACGAGGAGCGCACCGGCGCGATGATGGCGCCCTTGGTGGTCTGGTGACGACCCAGCTGGAACATGTCCTCCCGCGCCACCTGCGGGTTGTAGGTGGCGAAGTTGCGCGTGGTCTCCCCGTCGTAGTGGTTCACCTCGGATTTCCAGTTGGCCTCGATGGGCAGGTGGCAACCGCCGCACGACGTGGTCCACGACAGATGGCAGGTGTAGCAGGCCAGGTCGTCGTCCTTGTGGGCCCGGTCCGCGCCGCCGACGTCGAGGCCCCAGCGGTACGTGCCGGACGCATCGTCGATCTGCGACATGAGCTTGGAGCGCGCCGCCTTGGCGTTGTAGCCGGGGCTGTCCGGATTCACGGACTCCTTGACCAGCGAGACCGTCCATTCAAGCGCCGGATCCACGATCGAGCGCTGGACGAGCACGCGCCGGCCCTCGCGGGTCACCCATTCGAAGCGGCGCTTGCCGTCGGGATTGCGCAGCACGGAAAGATCCGCCCCCGCCGGGCGCGCCGCCGGGCCGGACGTGCGCAGCGTCGGCAACGCATCCGCGGTGCCGTGGCAATCCTTGCACCCGATCTCCACCGCGCTCGCCACCTCGCCGTGGATGAGGCCGTTGCCGTGGCTGTCCTGGGCGAAATGGCAATCGGCGCATTGCATGCCCACTTCGGCGTGGATCGACATCATGTGCACGGCCTTGCCAGGGTTCGTCCCCACGGGCGCGAACAGCGGCTCGCTTTTGCGGCGGAATTTCTCCGGATCGTCGTTGGCCACCACCGCGCCGTCGGCGTCGAGCAGGTTGCCCTTGCGATCGCGCTTGAAGATGGCGCGGAAGTTCCAGCCGTGGCCGTGATAGTCGGCGAACTGCGTTTCCTTCGCGCGCGGATTCACGTTGTCGTAGACCGTGCGCAGGAAGTCCACGAAGCCCCACAGGCCCCGCGCGGCGGCGGCTTCCGGGTTGCGTTCGTTCACTGCCCGGATATGCGCCGAGGACGGATACATCTGCGTCTTGGTGGACACGCGGACGGTCTTGCCGTGACCGTCGCCGGCGTCGAAATCGGAAAAGGGATTGTCCTTGTTCGGCCACATCAGCGGCGCGTCGGACTCGTAATCCCACATGGTGTAGCCCAGGTAGGTGTTCAGGAACATGTTGGGTTGGTGCATGTGGCAGTTCATGCACTGCGACGTGGGGATCGCGCGGGTGAAGGCGTGGCGCAGCGGATGGCCCGGTTCGTTGCGCGGGATTGTGGGGTCCGCGGTGACGGTTTCGCCGTCGCGTCCGTACTGGGCGTAGATGAGCCCGTGGCGCGGCTCGCGGTCGTTGGCGTACGGCACGTGGCACGCCGCGCAGCCGGAGGTGCGGTAGTCGCCCGGCTGGTCGTTGGTGCCCATGAACCACATGAAGGGGTCGTTCAGCCGGGTCTTGTGGATGTTCAGCACGGGGATCGCCACCCGCAGGCCGGTGCCGGGGCCGCGGTTGGACTGGCGGATGTCCGGCCGGCCGGGCTCCTCGAGGCGCTGGATGGCGCCGGCGGCGTTCGGCAGCCCGATCTCCGGGAATTGCGTGACGATGTTGCGCCCGCCGCGTTCGAACACGCGGAAGTTGTCGCCCGGCGGAAGCACCTGCCACGTCGGCAGCGGATTGAGCATCGGCAGCGCCCCGCGCGCGGCCTGCTGCGGCGTCACCGTGCCCGGCGGATTGCCGGGCGAGAGCAGCTTCGCGGGCTGGCCGTCGCGGGTGTAGGCCTCGCCGAGGAGGTAGTTCTTGTACGGCAGGATGCCGTTGTTGTAGCTCGCCCCGCCCCACAGCATCACGCCGGTGGCCATCATCGAGCGTTCGGCGGCGTGGATCGTCTCCAGATGGCACGCGCCGCAGGACTCCCGCACGATGCGGTAGTCGGACGGGTTCACGAACCGCACGAATTCCGGGCTTTCGCGATTGAGCAGCGTGAACGCGTGCTGCGGATTGGCGGAATGGGGATAGTTCCAGCTTTTGGGATACGTGGGTTGGACGTGGGCGGCGTCCTGCGCGGCGCGATAGCCCGGCTCGCCGGGGCGCAAGCCCGCCCCGAGGCGCACGCCCGCATCCCCGCCGTGGCAGTCCACGCAGCCCAGCACCACGCTTTCGCTCTGGTGCATCGTGGGCGCGTCGGTGGCGGTGTGGCAGGTCAGGCAGCCGTCGCTTTTGGCGTGGGCGGCGGCGGCGGACTGGCTTTTGGGCGCCGGCCCCGCGCGCACGCGCGCATAATCGACCACGCGCGGCGTCTCTCCTTCTGCGGCGATGGAGGGCGCAGGCGCGACCGCCGCCGCCGCAAGGGCGAACGCCGCGAGCGCCGCCCAGAGCTGACCGCCGCGCCGCCTTCCCGAGTGATCCCGCACAGCCGTCACGTCCTCTCCCTGCCGCCTAGTAGCTCAGCGTCGCGTTGAACAGCACCGAGTAGTAGCGATCCTTGCGGTCCCTGTTGTCGAACAGGTCCTTGAAGCCGTCTCCCGGCGCCAGCGCCGCCGCCGACAACCGGAACACGAAGTTCTGGATGAAGCCGGGACGATACGTGGCCGCCGCCGACACGTCCCAGCCGATGTCCTTTCGGATGGCGCCTTGCATGCGCAACGCTTCCAGCGGCGCGGTCTCGGCGAACGACAGGTGGTTGACGCTGGTGGAGACGCGCAGCTGCGGCAGCACATCCACATCGGCGCCGACGCCCACCAGCGCCACGCCCGGGTTGGTGAAGTTGGACTGGCCCTGCTCCTTGGACGAGCGCAGCGAATTGAGGATGCCGTTGCGGCCGTTGAGATTGACCGCACGGCCGCCGCCGATGAACGGCACGCTCTGGCGGATCCAGTAGCTGGTGTCGGCGCCGGCGAACTGGGGATTCTCGAAGATGGCGTCGAAGCCTTCCTCGGTATCGTCATGCACGTCGGCGTCGCCGCTGGCGTAGAGCGCGGACCCGCGCACGCGGATCCAGTCGAAGTCCATCGAGGGCTCCACCGCCGCGAAGTAGGCGCGGATGACGGATTCCTTCCCCGTGAACGCGCTGTTGCGGTTCTCGCCGAACGCGTAGTAGGCCGACGCCGTGAGGTTGAGCCGGCCCACGCGGCCATCGGCGTTGTAGCCCAGATAGCCCACGTCATAGTCCCGGGTGCGCAGGTCGCCGATCAGGGCGGGCCGTACGGGAAAGCCGTTGGTGTCGACCTCGATATCGCCCTTCTCGCGGTTCGCGTTCCAGACCGCCGTGATCTGGCTTGTGACGCCGGGAACCGGGGCGTCTTGGCGGTAGACGTTGGCGAGCAGGACGTAA
Source organism: Hyphomonadaceae bacterium (assembly GCA_033764865.1). Lineage (GTDB taxonomy): Bacteria > Pseudomonadota > Alphaproteobacteria > Caulobacterales > Aquidulcibacteraceae > VFBF01. The sequence continues at coordinate 13,294 of JANRIM010000070.1, read as the reverse complement.
TCCTCCCGCAGGTCGTCGCTCAGGTCGTTCAGGCCGGAGTTGGTGTCCTTCTCCACGCGCGCGAAGGCGGCGAGATTGTACTGGATGCGGTTGTTGTTGCGCGTGCCGAAGAGGCGCACGCCCAGTTGGTTGTCCTGGAACAGGAAGCCGCGGAAATCGCTGGAGAACGGCTGGATGCCGACGCGCAGGGAATCAAAGTCGTAGCGGTCGGAGACGTTGCGCAGGTGCTTTTCGGCGAACAGCTCCTGCACGCCGACGAAGCTGTCCGTCCGCTGCGTGCCCTGCTCGGGCCGCACGTAGAGGATGCGCCTTTCCTCCACCTCCGCATGATTGACGTTGCCGGCCACTGTCACGCGGAATTCGAGGTCCTGCGGCTTGAAGGCCGTCGATCCCTCGATAAGCGCGCCGCTCAGGATGAACGTCTGGCTCAGCGCGAGGGAGGTGGCGTCGCCGAACGCATCGAGGCTGCCGGGGCGGGCCGTCGTCTGCACGCCGAAGGGCACGGGGAAGCTGCGCGGCTCGATGACGGTGTCGGAAATGGCGGCGCCCACGAAGAACCAGTGCTCGCCCAGGAACGGGACGGGACGATCGCCCTTCAGCGTGTTCTGGTTGTAGGGATCCCACCAGCGGGCTTTCACGAGGCCGAGGTTCTGCGCCAACCGCCAACGGTCGGCGACGGGCGGGGCGCAGGGCATGAGGTGATCGCCGCCGCCCGCCAGCGAGGGCTCACAGCTGAACAGGTCCGGCAGTTGCGGAGGCGCCACGGCGCCGGGATCGATTGCGCGGCTTGCCGGCGCGGGCTGCGGTGACTGGCCGGGGCGGCGGCGCGCGGGTTGCGGCGCCAACGGATCCACGTCCGGCGCGCGTTCGCGGAGCCCATCCTCGCCCGTCCCGCCCCCATCTTCGCCGACCCCGTCGAGGTGCGAATCGAGCGCGATGAGCGGCGCATGCGCAATGGCGATCGCCTCGGGCGTTGCATCGGCGCCGATCCACGGATCGTGCGCCGGCGCGGCGGCGCCCGCGACCAGCGGCGCACCGAAACGGTCCGCGAGCGCCTGCAGCGCCGACGCCGCGTAGGGCGACGCCTCCCCCGGCTCGGCGAGCGGGGCATTGGCCTGCGCGCACGCAGCGATGAACGCCGACCACGACACCTCGCCGCCGGGCGCGTTGTCGCGCGGCGGGGCCGGATCGGCGCGCGCGGCGGTGGGTTCTTCGGTCAACGCGTGCGCGAGGGCGTCCGGCGCCAGCGCCGTCAGCGCCGCCGCCCACAGCAGGCGGGGCCCGCCCCTGTTGGCCGGGGGCCTATTTACCCTGGCAGGCATTCTGTTCACTGGAATCGAGGAACGGCGCGAACGGGCAGCTGACGTAGCGCAGGCGGGCGCCGGACACCGTGATCTGGTCGGCGCGGATGGCGGCGGGCGCGTTGCCAACGCCGCCCACGCGCTGGCCCGCCCGATGCACGCCCAGGAACGCGATCATGTCGTCCTGATCGATGCCGTCGCCCGACACGCCGATGCCGCCCACCAGCGTCGCGCCGCGATAGATTGGCACGCCGCCGGGAAAGATCTGGATGCCGTTCTGCAGGCGGTTGCGCCCTCCTGCGGCGGGCAGGAACGTGCAGCGCGCGGGCGTATCGGGCGTGGCGCCGAGCGTGAACGTCACGTGCTGGACGACGTTCTCGTAGACGAGGGCGGACTGCAGCCCTGTGGAGAAGATGCTCCACTGCGTGATGGGACGCGCGAGCGGGCCGTTCGGCGCGCCGACCTGGCCGTCCGGGAAGTAGGGTCGCGCGATGTTGCCCACGGAGCGCGCGGCGAACGCGGTGGCGCCCGTGAGGGCCGTCGGCTGGCCGAAGAAGGCGCGCGTCTGGCCGACGAACCCGCCGACCGCCGGATCGGCGCCCGTCCCGAGGCCGAGCGCAGGGTTGAACGCGGCGGCGAGCAGCTCATCGCCCGCGAATGCGCCCGAGAAGAACATCGCCGTGCGCGCCTTCTGCACCGACACGTCGATGCCGAACACCGGCGCGTCGGGCGCGCGCACGAGGGCGAGAATGGCGCCGGTGGTGTCGACGATGGCGATGGTCACCTGCGCGCGGCTGTCCAGCGGACGCCGAATCTGGGCGCGCGCGGACGTCATCACGGCGAACGCCTCCTCCGCGAGGACGCGCACTTCATTGGCGGTGAGCGCCGCAGGGCCGTCCGCGCCGGCCGTCGGCGGAAAGCGGTTGGCGCCGGCGCCGTCGGTGAGCACGAAGATATCGCGGTTGGCGTACTCCGCGGCGGTGGCCTGCCGCACGCCGGACGCCTCCGCGCCGTACGCGACGCCGCCGAGCGCCGCGGGCGCCGCGCCCTGACCGAAGTACCCCGCAACGGTGGTCAGCGCACCGGGCAGAGAGGCAAGAGCGGGCGCGGCCGCAGGATCGCGCAGCAGGCCGGCGCGGGTGGCGTCGGCGTAGCGCAGCGTCGTGCCGTCGACGGCGATGCGATCGGCGCGCACCGCATCGGGCGCCTCAAAGCCCACCGTGCCCGCCAGCGCGATGAACTCCTCGGGATCGGCGTCGAGATCGATCACGTTGGGGTCGAAGCCATAGGTCGCGTCCATCGACACGCCCACGCCGCCCACCACCACGCCGTCCTTGTAGAGCGGAAACCCCCCGGGATCGGCGGACAGCCCGAGCGGCGAGCGGCGCGGGCCGGGGCCGGGCGCGCCTCCGCTGGCGTAGCGCGTCACGAGATCCGAGCACGGCAGCGCGCTGAACTGGACGCCGGACAACGGGCCGCTTTCGAGATTGGCGGTGGCGGGCGACGGGGGAAAGTGCGCCTGCACGATCATGGAGGCGGTGCGCGTGGAGAACGCGTTGCCCGTGGACGAGAGATACGCCCCTGTCACCGCCTTGGCGATCGCGGCGAGCGCGCGCGGCGCGGGCACGCCCTGCACGTCGAAATTGCCGGACGTGGGATTGCGGAAGGTGGCGAGATTGGCGAGGTCGCGCGCCGCCGTGCCGGCTGGACCGTTCGGGATCAGTTGGGTGGGGCTGGCCCCCGTCATCGTGAACACCGCCAGTACGTTGCCCACGCGGTCCACCACCGAAACGACGCCCGAAAGGCCCCGCGCCTGCGCTTCGTTCACCGCCTGCGCGACCACCCGCTCCACGTCCGCGGCGCTGAGCTGGCGGGCTGCGGGCAGTGTGTAGAGGTTCGCCGGCGGCGCCGCCGGCGCGGCAGGCGCCGCGGGCGCCGGCGCCGGCGCACCTCCTCCTCCGCCGCCTCCTCCACAGCCACCAAGCGCCACTGCGGCGGCGAGGAGGAAGGCCGCTGCGCCCGCGCGCGCGCCGGATTTGCGCACCGTCATGCGCCCCACCGCGCGGCGATGTCGGCCACGGCGCGCTGGAACTCGGCGGGATCGTAGGTGTTGGGATCGTCGACGGCGCGATAGGCGGCCTCGATGGCGGCGCGCGCGCGCTCGGCGGCGACGCGGCGCGGACCGCCGGCGTCGACCAGCGCGCGCGACAGGCTGTCCACCGCCATCACCGCCTGCTCGGCGGCGCCGTAGCTTGTGTAGCGTTCGGCCTGCGTCTCCGCCACGATGGCGCGCAACGCCGCTTCCGTGCGTTCGGGCGAGAGCGACGCGGAACCGAACGCCGTGACGACCCGCGACAGCGCAGCGCTGAGCGCGGCCCCCGTCCGCTGACGCTCCTCGCCCGTGCCGAGCGCTGCGGCGTGGAAGGCGCGGCCGGCGGCGTCGAGATCGTCGGCGAGGGCGGGCGTGAACGCCCGGGCGGCGGCCACGAGCACCATCAGGTTGGCGTCGTTGAACGGCGCCGAGCCCGGTCCCAGCGGGCGCGCGGGGTTGGGCGTCCACCGCGATGCATAGTCCGCGCTGTCGGAGATGGGGCGGTGGCAGGAATGGCAATCGAAGAACGACAGCTCGGGGAACAGCCCGCGGCGCTCGCGTTCGCTGCGCAGGAACAGGTCCACCGACGCGCGCAGCGCCACCGCCTGGCCGATGGCCCAGACGCGCGCCCGGCCATGCACCGGTTTGCGGGCCGCGTAATCGGCGTCCTCCACGTGATGCATCTGCAGGGACGTGAACAACTCCACCTCGAACGACAGCCGCGGATGGCCCGCGCCCATGATGCGGTGCGTCACGAACTGGTCCGGCGCAGCCGCGCCCACGTGGCAGCTCACGCACAGCCGCGCGCGCGCGGCGATGTCGCTGGTGGGGTACATGCCGTCGGCGAGATTGCGGGCGTGCGTCGCGTCCGGCGCGGCATGGCTGGTGAGCCACGTTTCGGCGCCGCCATGGCAGCTTTCGCAGCCGACGCCATCGGACAGCTGGAAGCGCGCGCCGCGCTTGTCGGCCGGGATCAAATCGGCGTGACAGGAGAGGCATTCGCCAGCGCGTTCCGGCGCGGCGATGCCCAGCTTGCGCGCGATCGCGCGACTGCGCGGCTCCAGGAGCACGTTGTAGGCCTCGGCGTGGCGGCCGCGGGTGCTGTCCTGGTCCTGCCAGACCACGACCTCGCTGCCCCGCATCGCCGCGCCTGTCGCGACGCCCAGCGCCGACTGGCGCGCATGGCACGGACCCGCGCACGACGCGACGCCGAGGTGCGCCATGCCGTCGAACCGGGGCAACGCCGCCTGCGCCATGGCCTCTGTGGCGAACGCCGCAACGCAGAGCGCCACCGCGATCGCGCAAAGCTGCGCCACCGGGATGACGTCACCGACGCTTGGCGCACGGGCGCGCGACATGGCGATGCTCCCCCCGGAGACACTGGACTACCGCCGCCGGATTACGACGGACGCCGAACCCGACGCTGAACGAAACCTTAACCCATGCCCCCGGGCCGCGCCAGCGTCGCACCCTGCGAAGTGATCGCAAGTGAAACGATTGCCCACGGGAGGGGCGTATGCGATCCTCCGCTCGAAACGTGCGGGGGCATGTCGTCATGGCGCCGATCAGTGTCGATCTGGCCATCCTCGGCTCCGGCCCCGCCGGACTGAGCGCAGCCGCCCGCGCCGCGCAGCGGGGCATGTCGCACGTCCTGCTGGAGAAGACCGACCACCTCTCCGACACGATCTACAAGTACCAGAAGGGCAAGCACATCATGGCCACGCCGGGCCAGCTCGTGCTGCGCAGCGACATGCCCTTCGAAGCGGGAAAACGCGAGGCGGTGCTCGCCCGCTGGGATGGCGAGGCCGCGCGGGCGCGGATCAACGTCCGTTTGCGCAGCGACGTCATTTCGGTGACGGGCCAGCGCGGGGACTTCACGATCACCCTCGCCGACGGCGCGACGGTGCAGGCCAAGGCCGTGATCCTAGCCATCGGCACCGCCGGAAATCCCAACCGCCTCCAGATTCCCGGCGGCGACCTCCCGATGGTCCAGTACCAGCTCGACGATCCGCGCGCGTACTTCGACGAGGACATCGTGGTCGTGGGTGGCGGCGACGCCGGCATCGAGAACGCCCTCGGCCTCGCCGACCCCGATCTCGGCAACCGCGTGACGCTGCTCCAGCGCGGGCCGGATTTCTCCCGCGCAAAGCCTGCCAACGTCCAGCTGCTGGAGCAGGCGCGCGCGCAGGGCCGCCTCGACGTCATCACCGACTGCGCCCCCCGGTCGCTTGAGCCCGGCATGATGATCGTCGACGCCAAGGAAGGCGAGCTCCGCCTGCCGTGCAAGCGGGTCATCGCGCGGCTCGGCTCCACGCCGCCGCGCAAGTTCGTCGAGTCGTGCGGCGTCGCCTTCACCGGGCCCGATCGCGAGGCGTTCCCGCGCCTGTCGCCCGCCTACGAAAGCTCCGTGCCCGGGCTCTACATTATCGGCGCGCTGGCCGGCTATCCGCTGATCAAGCACTGCATGAACCAGGGCTACGACGTGGTGGAGTACATCGCGGGCAACACCACGCTGAAGCCCGCTGACGAGCCGCTGCTGGAAGCCAAGTTCGCCCACGTCCCCGTGCGTCGCAGCGTGGACCAGTGGCTGGAGTTCCTGCGCACGCAGATCGACATCTTCCGCGAGCTTTCGCCGCTGCAGATGCGGGAGTTCATGCTGGAATCCGACGTGCGGTTCTATCGCAAGGACGACCGCATCATCACCCGCAACGATGTGGGCTCCTCCCTGTTCGCCATCGCCGAAGGCACTGTGCTGGTGGAGATCGACGCCGCCAACCCGAACGTGACCGTGCCCATCGGCGCGGGCCAGATCTTCGGCGAGATCGGTCTCATCTCGGGCCGGCGACGGGGGGCCACGATCCGCGCCGGGGGCGATGCGCTGCTGGTGGAAGTGCCGCGCAGCGCGGCGCTGAAACTGATGGGCACGGTGCCGGGCGTGAAGCGCAGGATCGACCGGATCACCACGGACCGGATGCTCAAGACCATCTTCGGCGGCGACATCGACCAGGTCCGCCTAGACCGCATCCTCGACGCCGCCACCCTGCGCACGCTGAAACCCCAGGAGCCGCTGATCACGGAGGGGGAGGTCGGCTACGACATCTTCGTCATCCGCTCCGGCAGCCTCGTGGTGGAGAAGCGGGTCGGCGCGAAGAACGTCTTCCTCTCCTACGTACCGGCGGGCGCGTACGTGGGCGAGATGGCGTTGTTCGACAACGGGCGGCGCAACGCTACCGTGCGCGCCACGGTCAACACCGAAGTGATCACGCTGCCGGGCGCGATGTTCAAGGAGTTATTGGCCGCCTATCCGAACACCGCCAAGCGCGTGCAGGAGCAGGTCGCCAACCGCCGCCGCGTGACCGACTACGTGGAGGCGCAGAAGGCCGGCTTCTCCGGCGTCGTCGACATGTACACCTCCGTGGCCGATTTCCTCGTGCAGGAGGGTCTCGGCGAGGCCACTGACGCCCTGCTCATCGACGAGCGCCTGTGCATCGGGTGCGACCAGTGCGAGGTCGCGTGCGCGGAGTCCCACGACGGCATCTCCCGGCTCGACCGCGAGGCCGGCCACACCTACGCGCACATCCACGTGCCGACATCGTGCCGCCACTGCGAAAATCCGCACTGCATGACGGATTGTCCGCCGAACGCCATCCGCCGTGCGCCGGACGGAGAGGTGTTCATCGACGAGAAGTGCATCGGCTGCGGCAATTGCCAGCGCAGCTGCCCGTACGGCGTGATCCAGATGGAGAAGACGCCGCCGAAGAAGCCCGGCCTGCTGGCCTGGCTGCTGCTCGGCGCGGGGCCGGGGCCCGGCCAGGCGAGCCACGCGTGGGTCGAGAGCCAACTGGCGCGACGCGCCAGCGAGGCCCCGAAGGTCGCGGTGAAGTGCGACATGTGCAAGGGCATCAAGGGCGGGCCGGCCTGCGTGCGCGCCTGCCCCACCGGCGCGGCCATCCGGGTCTCGCCGGAAGGCTACCTCCGCGTGGCGCGCATGGCCGGCGCGGAGTCCTGACGTCATGGCCCGCAAGAGCCAAGCGCTGACGGACCGACGCAGCGGCGCCGCCCACGAGAGCTTCCTGCGCCATCGCGGCTTCTTCTATCTCAAGTACGCCGCCGTTGTTAGCGTGTGCGCCATCGCCGTCTACGCCCTCACCGATCCCACGCCCCGCCACAACGGCGGCACCTGGCTGGGCTATACGCTGGGCGTGGTCAGCGCCCTGCTCATCGTGTGGCTCACGCTTCTGGGCCTGCGCAAGCGCGCGATCACGGCGGGCCGCTGGAGCCTCAAGGGCTGGACGTCCGCGCACATCTATCTCGGGCTCTCGCTCATCGTTCTGGCGACCTTGCACACGGGCTTCCAGTTCGGCTGGAACGTGCACACGCTCGCCTACGCGCTGATGATGATCGTCATCGTCTCCGGGGCCTTCGGCGTCTACTTCTACGCCACCATTCCCCAGCGCATGAGCGACAACCGCGCCGAGAAAAGCACGGAGCAGATGCTGGAGGAGATCGCCGCGCTCGACGACGACCTGCGCGAGGCGGCGCAGCCGTTGTCCGGCGAGAACGCCCTGCTCGTCCAGCGCGCCATCGAGCGGACGCGGCTGGGCGGAGGCGTGCTGGAGCGGTTGCGCACCAGCCATCCCCAGTGCGCGAGCGGCCGTGCGCTGGCGGCGCTCAAGGCGCAGCGCGGCGGATCGGAGGATGTCGGTCCCGTGACTGCCGTTCTGGAGCGCAAGATCGTGATGCTCGAGCGTGCGCGCCGCCACATCCGCTATCGCGCGCTGCTGGAGCTTTGGCTCTACATCCACGTGCCCGCCACGTTCGGCCTGCTGGCCGCCCTCATCGCTCACATCGTGAGCGTGTTCTTCTTCTGGTGAGCGCGCGATGACCGCCACTCTCCGCTTCGTCACCCGCCGCGCCAACGGGCGCGAGACCGTGCGCACGGTGGAGACCGCGAGCAACCTCCTCGCCGTCGGTCGCGCGCCCGAGTGCGACATCCACCTGCCCGACCTGCGCGTGGCGCTGCGCCATGCCCAGATCACCGTCGTCAGCGGCGGTTTCGTGATCGACGCGTCGGGCGACAACGTCTTCAGCGTCAACCGTCGCTCGGTGCGCAAGCTGGAGGGACGCCTGGGCGCGCCCGCGGCGGCGCAGTTCGGCCCCTACACCCTGACCTTCTCCGAAGCGGCCGGGCGCCTCGTCATCGACATCGAGCGCGTGCAGCAGACTGCCGCCGCCGCCGCGCCGGACGCCGACGCGGTGTTCTCCCTCAAGAGCACGTGGCTGTCGAAGCGGGCCGCCTCGTGGGCGGCTGCGCTGCTTGTGGGCGCCGTGTTCCTCGCGTTCCCGCTGGCGAGCTACACGATGAAGCCGAACGCTGTCGCCCCCGCGGCGCGGATCCAGGCGGGGCAGCTGTGGCTCTCGGGCGAGCTGTCCGACCCCCACAAGCTCCTGGCGGGCGATTGCAGCGCCTGCCATGAGGCGGCGTTCGTCTCGGTGCGGGACGAAACCTGCGTCGGCTGCCATGAGGACACCGCCCACCACGCGAAGCCCGACCGGATGACGCTGGCGCGCGGCGCGCCGTCGATGGTGCAAAGGGGCCTGCGCACGGTCGCCGACACATTCAACAAGCCCGCCGGCCGCTGCGCGGAGTGCCACGCCGAGCACAACGGCGCCGACGGCGTGGCCCCCGCCGACGCGCAGTCCTGCACCACCTGCCACGACGGGATGCAGGCGCGCCTGCCCGACGCCGCCGTTCACGACGCCTCCGATTTCGGCCGCGACCATCCCGAGTTCCGCCCCACGCTGGTCGCCGTCGCTGATCCGAAGGCGCCGACGCTCACCCGCCAGTGGACGGTCCCCGATCTCGATCGCGCCCGCAAGGAACGCGAGGCCCTGCTGAAGCCCCCCGCCGGCGCCGCCGCCTGCGACGGCTTCGCCGCCGGCCAGCCGAACTTCCGTGGCCTGCCCCATCCCGGCGCGGGCGCCGGCCTGCCGGAGAGCGCCCGCGCCGGCGACGACTCGGGCCTCGTCTTCCCCCACGACGTCCACCTTGCGAAGGACGGCTGCGTCGCCAGCCTCGCCCAGCGGCTCGACGCCGGCTTCGGCGATCAGCTGGCGTGCGCGGATTGCCATACGCCCACCGAGAGCGGCGCAGGCTTCCTGCCGGTGTCGATGGAGAAGAGCTGCGCGAGTTGCCACTCGCTGGTGTTCGAGACGGTGGGCGGCCTCACCCGCACCCTGCCGCACGGCCAGACCAACGCGGTGATCGCCACCCTGCTCGATTTCTACCAGGCCCGCGTCGTGGGCGCAGCCCTGGGCGGGGAAGGCGCGGAGGACCGCAGGCGTCCGGGCGCGGCAGCGCAACGCACCGCGGGCTTCCGCGAGGCGGCGTTCGCCCAGGCGAGCGGGCGGGCGGCGGCGCGGGTGCGCGCCGTCTTCGCGGAGGGCGGCGCCTGCTACGGCTGCCACGAGATCACCCCGCCGACGGCCCCCGAACGGCTGGACTTCGCCGTCGCCCCCGTGACCCTGCGCGACACCTTCCTCCCCAAGGGCGTGTTCGACCACGGCGCCCATGAGATCGGCGACCTTGCGTGCGCGGATTGCCACGCCGCCGAAACGTCGCGCACGTCCGCCGACGTGCTCGTGCCGTCCATCGCCGGTTGCCAGGACTGCCACGGGGGCGAGCATGCGATGGCGAAGGTCCAGTCCAGCTGCGTGATGTGCCATGGGTTCCACGCCGAGGATCCGGCCGCGCCGAAGCTGGGGCCTACGCGCGCGCTGCGCGAGGCGCGTCTCTTCGCCCCGGCCCCGCACCCCGCTCGCAGCCTGTTCCGCGAGGTCGCGACGCGCTAGGCTTGGGCATGACCGTCGAACTCGGCCACTACGCCCTCGTCCTCGCTTTCGTCGTCGCCATCGTCCAGTCCGCCAGCGGGCTGTGGGGCGCCCACGCGCGCAGCCCGCACGCCATGTCGCTGGCCGGCCCCGCCGCCATCGCCCAGGGCGCGCTGGTGACGCTGGCGTTCCTGATGCTGATGAACGCCTACCTGGCGTCGGACTTCAGCGTGGCCAACGTCTACAACAACAGCCACTCCGCCAAGCCCGTCATCTACAAGATCGCCGGAGTATGGGGAAACCACGAGGGCTCGATGCTCCTGTGGATCGTGATGCTGGGCGTCCTCGGCGGCCTGGTCGCGACGGTGGACCGCCACCTGCCGCCGACGCTGCGGGCCCGCGTGCTTGGCGTACAGGGGCTGATCTCGGTGGCGTTCCTGGCGTTCTGCCTGTTCACCTCGAACCCGTTCGAGCGGATGGACCCCGCGCCCGTGGACGGGCGCGATCTGAACCCGCTGCTGCAGGACCCCGGCCTCGCCTTCCACCCGCCGTTCCTCTACCTCGGCATCGTCGGCTTCTCGGTGGCGTTTTCCTTCGGCGTCGCGGCCCTGCTTGAAAGCCGCGTCGATCCCGCGTGGGCGCGCTGGGTGCGGCCGTGGACGCTGGTGGCGTGGACGAGCCTCACGCTGGGCATCGGGATGGGCTCCTGGTGGGCTTACTACGAACTCGGCTGGGGCGGCTTCTGGTTCTGGGATCCGGTGGAGAACGCCTCGCTCATCCCGTGGCTTGCGGGCACGGCGCTGCTCCACTCCGCGGCGGTTGTGGAGAAGCGCGACACCCTGAAGGCGTGGACGATCCTCATGGCGATCGCGGCGTTCACGTCTTCGGTGCTGGGCACCTTCGTGGTGCGCTCGGGCCTGCTGACCAGCGTTCACGCCTTCGCCAACGATCCCGCTCGCGGCACGTTGCTGCTGATCCTGTGCGTGCTCATGACGGGAGGCGCGCTCACGCTCTATGCGCTGCGGGCCAACGCGCTCAAGCCGGGCGGCGGCTTCCACGCCACCAGCCGGGAGACGGCTCTGGTGGTCAACAACGTGCTGCTTTCGGCGCTGCTGTTCGCGGTGGCCATCGGCACGTTCTGGCCGATCTTCGCGGAGGTGTTCTTCGGGGACCGGGTCTCCGTGGGGGCGCCCTACTACAACCGCATCGCGGTTCCGCTCACGGTGCTGCTGGCGATCGCGATGTCGTTCGGGATGCAGTTGCCGTGGAAGCGGGCGAGCCTGCGGGCCGCGGCCCGGCGCCTGCGCGCCGCCGTCGCGGTGACGGTGGCGGCCATGGCGGCGACGTTCTGGCTGGCGGGCAAGGCCAAGGCGCTGTCGATGCTTGGGGTGGGCATGGGCGTGTGGATCGTGATGGGGGCGGCGCTCGACGTGGCGCTGCGCCTCAAGATCGGCGCCGCGGGACCGGGCGAGATCCTGCGCCGCGCCGGGGGCCTGCCGCGGTCGGCGTGGGGCGCGGCCATCGCCCACGGGGGGCTTGGCCTCCTGATCATCGGCATCGTGGGGACCACGGTGTGGGTGAGCGAGCGCGTGGAGGTGATGCGGCCCGGCGAGGCGGTGGAGATCGCCGGCTACACGCTCACCTACGAGAAGCTCGAGCAGCGCGAGGTGGCCAACTACCAGACCGAGATCGGCACCTTCGCGGTGAGCCGCGACGGCCGCCGGATCGGGGAGCTGACGCCCGAGCGCCGCTGGTATCCGGTCGCGGAGATGGCCACCACCGAGGCCGCCATCCGGCTGCGACCGCTGGAGGACATCTACGTGGTGCTGGGCGATCCGCGCGACGCGGGCCCCGAGGCGCGCGTGGTGCGGGCCTATCATCACCCGCTGGTGAGCCTCCTGTGGGGCGGGGCGCTGGTGATGGTGCTGGGCGGGGTCGTGTCGCTGACCGACGGGCGCTACCGCGTCGGCGCGCCGGCCCGCAAGCGGGCGCCCGCCGCGACGGGCGATGCGGTGGCCGCCGAATGAGCCGCGTGCGGGCGATGGCGGCGGCGCTTGCGGTGCTGGGCGCCGCCAGCGCCCACGCCGTGGACCCCGAAGACCGCCTGCCCGATCCCGCGCAGGAGGCGCGCGCGCGGGAGATCAGCAAGGACCTGCGCTGCCTTGTGTGCGCGGGGCAGACGGTGGACGAATCCAACGCGCCGGTGGCGCGCGCGCTGCGCAAGATGGTGCGCGACCGCATCGCCGCGGGCGACGACGACGAGGAAGTGCTCGACGCGGTGGCCGAACGCTACGGCGACTACGCGCTCTTGAAGCCGCGGTTCAACGCGGAGAACCTGGTGCTGTGGGTGGGCCCCTTCCTGGTTCTGGCGCTGGGCGCGTGGGGCGCCGTCCGGTTCGTGCGCGCCAACGCCGCGCTGCCGGCCGAGCCCGCGCCCCTCACCGACGAGGAACGCCAGCGCCTGAAGGACATCGCCGACGCGTGAGTCCGCGCCGGCGGAGTCCGCAGCGCGGGCCGGAGCGCGGGCCTTTTGGCCCGCCGTTTTTTTGAAGGAAGGAGCGGACCGGAGGTCCGCGGTCCTCCTCACGACGAGTCGTGTGCGGGCGCGGCGACGTCGGCCACATCCGCGCACGCCGTCGCAGTCGCGCGCACGAGCACGAGCGCCGCGGGGCGGAACCCGCGTTGCAGTTGCTTGGCGACGCGCGCGGCATGCCGGTCGAGTGTATCGAGCAGTTCGTGAAACGCGTTCAGCCGTGCGCGGATGGAGCCGCGTGCGCGCGGAATCCAGCCGCAGACCAGGCGCTCCACGCTCGCGCGCACGTCCTGCCGGCGGAAGCCCGGCGGGGCGGCGCACGCGTGTCCGCCGGCCGTTGCATCGGGCGGCGGGCCGAGTTTGGCGATCGCCATCAGCACGACGAGCTTGCGCGCATCGCGCTCGGCGGCGGCGAGTTCGGCGCGGATCCAGATCCGCGTCGACCGGTCGAGCCAGCGATCCCCCACAACCTCCAGCGCCCACGCCGCGAACGCCCACAGCCACCCGCGCATCGCGAGCGCGATGCGGTGGAGGCGG
>JANRIM010000066.1:0-17546 GCA_033764865.1 Hyphomonadaceae bacterium | reverse complement strand
GTAGTGGATGAGGAAGCCGCCGCCGCCGATGCCGGAGGATTGCGGCTCCACGAGGCCCAGCACGAGTTCGGCGGCGATGGCGGCGTCGACGGCGGAGCCGCCGGCGCGCAGGATTTCCAGCGCAGCCTCGGTCGCCCGCGGATCGGCCGTTGCGGCCATCGCCTCGCCGGTGGCCGCCGGCCCGGAGGCGGGCGGCGTCGCGCACGACGCGACAAGCAGCGTCGCGGCGATCAGCGACGCGAGAACCTTCAAGACCTTGACCATCGGACGCCGAGCTACCCCTCGCGGCGAGTATGCGCCGGGCGCATGGGGCCGTCGACCCTTGCCGCGCCCCGGGGTTCGTCTCGCCGGCGGGGGCTTGGCGGGCAGGGGCTTGGCGGGCGGGTGCTTGGCGGGCGGGGGCTGGCGGGCGCCAGGCCCAGCGCCTATAACCCCGCGCTTTCCGCGAGGGGCCCATGGACCGGCGCATTCTCGGGCGCATCTACCGGCGTCTCGTGCACAAGTACTTCGTCGCCGACCTGATGCTTGATCTGCGGATGGACGCCAAGCGCGACACCGTCAACTACATCACACCGCACCTGAAGACGGCGATGCTGTTCGCGGACCGCTACGCGGTGCTCGACTACGCGGTGAAGACCGCGCGCGCCGCCCATCCGGAGGGCCTTGTGTGCGAGTTCGGCGTGGCGGGCGGCAAGACGCTGCGCCACATCGCGGGGCTCTGGCCCGGCGCCGTGCACGGGTTCGACAGCTTCGAAGGCCTGCCGGAGGACTGGACGGGCACCGCCGAGCAGGCGGGGCGGTTCGATCTGAAGGGCAAGCTGCCGAAGCTCGCGCCCAACGCGCAGTTGCACGTGGGCTGGTTCGAGAAGTCCTTGCCGCCGTTCCTGGCCAGCCACCCCGGACCCGCCGCCCTGCTGCACCTCGACGCCGATCTCTACTCCTCCACCCGGACGGTGCTCGACGCCTTCCGTGAGCGCATCGCGCCGGGGACGGTGCTCGTCTTCGACGAATACTATAACTATCCCAATTGGCGCGAACACGAGTTCAAGGCGTTCCAGGAATTTGTCGCCGAGGGCGGCCGGTCGTACAAGTACATCGGCTTCTCCACCCTGCAGGGCCAGGCGGCGGTGCAGATCACGCAGTAGCGACCGGCCCTGGCGCCCCACCCCCTCGCTCCATCCGCCCCCATCTGTTAACGACTGCCGGGGGCAGGGGAGGTGTCCGGAAGTCATGGGTTCGCGCAAGCGCACACTGGAGCAGCGGCTGTTCTCGGGCGGGCCGAAGCGCATCCTGGCGCTCGACGGGGGCGGGGTGCGGGGCATCGTGTCCGCCGGGATCCTTGCGGAGCTGGAGCGGCGGCTGGCGGCCCGGTCCGGGCGCAAGGACTTCAGGCTGTGCGAGTACTTCGACCTCATCGGCGGCACGTCCACGGGCGCGATCCTCGCGGCGGGGCTGGCCCTGGGAAAAAGTTGCGCGGAAGCGGCCGATCTCTACCGCGAGATCGCGCCCGACGTGTTCAACGCCAAGGGGGCCAACGCGGGCATCCGCAAGCCGCGGTTCGACGCGTTCCGTCTGGAGAACGCCTTGGCCCGCGCGTTGGGGGACCATGAGCTCGCCTCGCCCGCGTTCAAGACGGGCCTGGCCATCTTCGCCAAGCGGGTGGACACGGGCTCCGCCTGGACGCTCACCAACAACCCGCGCGCCAAGTACTGGGATGGAACCGTCCAGGGCGCCACGCCGAACAAGCGCCTGCTCGTGCGCAAACTGGTGCAGGCGAGCGCTGCGGCGCCGACGTTCTTCGAGGAGGTGGGGCTCAAGCTCGACCAGGACGGCGCGGCCGCCGTCGCCCACGGTCTGTTCGTGGACGGGGCCATCGCAGGCCTCAACAATCCCGCCCTCCAGCTGTTCAAGGTGGCCACGCTCAAGAGCTATGGGTTCGGGTGGCCGGCGGGCGAAGACCAGATCCTCATGATCTCGGTGGGAACCGGCTATTGGCGCCAGAAACTGGACGCCCACGCCGCCGGCGGGACGCTGGAGGGCCTGGCGCCCGTGGCGTTGCGCGCCGTCGAGGCGCTCAAGACCATGATCCACGACACCGGCGTCTCCACCGTGGCCACCATGCAATCGCTGTCGCGTCCGCCGCGGCCCTGGCGCATCGACGGCGAACTGGAGGACATGCGCGAGGATCACCTCTCGCCGTTTCCGTTGCTGACCTTCCAGCGGATGGATGTGACGCTGGAGCCGGCGGACCTCGCTGCGCTGTCGCTGGAGTATGCGCCCGACGACGTGGCGCGCATGCGCGACCTCGCCACCGACGATCCCGCTACCATCGAACGCCTGCACGAGATCGGCCTGCGCACGGGCCAGTCCTATTTCCGCAGCACGCCGGGGCGTGAGGCGCGCGACTGGGAACAACTCATCCTGCCGCCGCGCTTTGATCCGGCGTTCTTCGCCGAGCGCGCGCTCGGCCAGCCGAAGACGCGGCTGGACGCCATGGGACGGTTCTTCGAACGGCCGCCGCGACCCGGCGAGTAGCGAGGCGGCGGGGCAGGGCGCGCAGCGGCGCGCGCCCACACAGTTGACGCGAAAGGGACGACGATGAGTTTCTGGAACAATCTGTTCGCTGCGCTGTTCGGCCGTCGTCGCCAGGCGTCACCCCCGCCGCCTCCGCCACCGCCGCCGCCTCCGCGTCCAGCGCCGCCGCCGCCAGTCGCGCCACCCGTGGCCCCACCACCGCCACCGCCGCCCGTTGCGCCACTACCGCCGGTCGCGCCGCCTCCGGCTCCGCCACCGCCGCCCGTCGCACCGCCACCACCGCCACCACCGCCACCACCGCCACCCCCGGCAGCGGCTCCGGCGCCCATCGGGCTCACGCTCGCCGCCCTGCGGCAGACGGACGCCACACGGCTCACCCTCGCGCAGGTGGATGCGCTGGCGCAGTCGCTGGGGGTGGAGGCCGCCACGATCCGCGCCGTGATCCGCGTGGAGAGCGCGGGCGCGGGCTTCGGCGCCGACGGCCGGCCGCTGATCCTGTTCGAGCCCACTGTGTTTTCACAGCTGACGGGCGGCCGCTTCGACGCGTCCAATCCGGGCGTCTCCCAAGGCGCGGTCGCGCGCGTGGACCTGGGCCGCACGCAGGCCGACCGTTGGAACAAGCTCGCCGAAGCCTTCGGGCTCGATTCAACGGCGGCGCTGAAGGCCACAAGCTGGGGCCTGTTCCAGACCGCCGGCGTCCATCACGCGGCCTGCGGCTACGCCAGCGTCGAGGAGTTCGCGCTGGACATCGCGCAGTCGGAAACGAGGCAGCTCGCCGCCTTCGAGCGGTTCCTGCGCAGCCAGCAGATGATCGACGAACTGCAGGCCCGCGATTGGGAGGGCTTTGCGCGCGCGTACGACGGGCCGGCGAGCGTGGCGAGCTACGCCAAGCTGCTGGGGCAGGCCTATGCGGCGATCAAGGCGGAGACGGGCGTCGACCCGTTCCTGGCCAGCCTCGTGCGCAAGAGCGACGTGCGCCTCGGCGCCGAGCACTTCCAGGCCGCCGCGCAACGGCTCGGCTGCGAAGAGGCGGCGGTGCGCGCCGTCGTGAAGGTGGAGAGCGGAACGGCCGCCTACGACGCCAACGGCCGCCCGGTGATCCTGTTCGAGCCGCATATCTTCTCGCGGCTCACCCAGCGCCGCTTCGACGCCAGCCATCCACACATCAGCTACCCGTCCTGGGGCGCGCGGCCCTACGTGAAAACGCAGGACGATCGCTGGGCGCAGCTGGCGGCGGCCTACGCGCTCGACCAGGAGGCGGCGGTGGCGTCCGCGAGCTACGGCCTCTTCCAGATCATGGGCATGAACTACCAGAAGTGCGGTTTTCCCACCGCCAAGGCGTTCGTGGCGGATTACTGCCAGTCCGAGGAGCGTCAGTTGCTGGCGTTCGAGGCGTTCGTGCGCTCCAGCGGTCTCGTCGACGAACTGCAACGGCTCGACTGGGAGGGCTTCGCCCGCGTCTACAACGGGCCGGGGCAGGTGGAGAAGTACGGCCGGCTGTTGCGGCAGGCGTACGAGGGCTTCAAGGCGGGCGCATAAGGGCGCGCAGCGGCCGGCGCGCTCAGAGCGTCGGCCGCCTCGCCGCCCAGGGGCGCGCTTCCTCCAACTGCGCGGCGAGGCGTAACAGCAGCGCCTCCTCGCCGAAGCGGCCCGTGAACATGACGCCGATCGGGAGACCGTCGGGGCTCCACGAAAGCGGCACGCTCATGGACGGCTGGCCCGTGTGGTTGGCGGCGGCGGTGTAGGGGCCGAAGGCGGCGATGTCGCGCCCGTACTGGGCCACGTCCGGCGGCGATAGCGACAGCGCCCCGTGCGGCCCCGGCGGCGCGCCCTGCGTGGCCGTGAGCACGACGTCGTAGGTCTCCATGAATTCGGCGATCGCCACGGCCGCCTGCTGCTGCACGGCGAAGGCCGCCTGCAGCTCCAGCCCCGTCACCTTGGCGCCGCGGGCGCGGTAGATGGCGGTGAGCACCTCGATCTCGTCGTCGCCGACCGGCGCGCCGCGCGCGGCGCCGCGATCCTCCAGATCCTTGAGCGTGTTGGTCATCAGGATGGGCAGGAACGCCGCCGAAAGCGCTGCCCCGTCGATGGGCGGGCGCTGCTCGTCCACGCTGTGGCCGAGGGCTTCGCACAAGGTCGCTGCGTCGCGCGCCGCATCGGCGCAGACGGGATCGATGGCGTCGCCGGTCCAGGTCCTCGTCCACAACGCGATGCGCAACGGCTTCGGCGCGGTGTCGAGATGGCGGAGGTAGCCGCCGGCGGGCGGCGGCGGGGCGGTGGTGCGGGCGCCCGGCTCCAGGCCGCAGGTCGCGTCCATCAGGGCGGCGCTGTCGCGCACGCTGCGCGTGACGGCGTGCACCACGCTCATGCCGTTCCAGCCCTCGGTGCGCACCGGCCCCATGGGGATGCGCCCGCGCGAGGGTTTGAGCCCGAACAGGCCGCAGCAGGACGCGGGCGTGCGGATGGAGCCGCCGCCGTCGCTCGCCTGCGCCATCGGCACGACGCCCGCCGCCACGACCGCCGCCGCGCCGCCGGATGAGCCGCCGGCGATCCTGTCGGGGTTCCAGGGATTGCGGGTGACGCCCTGGACCTTGTTCTCGGTGGCGGAGGTGAGGCCCAGTTCCGGCGAGGTGGTGGAGCCGAAGATCGCCAGCCCTGCGGCGCGGTAGCGCTCGGCGACGACGCTGTCGCGGTCGGCCACGTATCCCGCCCACGCGCGGCTCCCGCCGGAATAGGGCGCGCCCTTCACCATGACGCCCAGATCCTTGGTCATGAACGGCACGCCTGCGAAGGGCCCCTCGCCGAGACCCGCGGCGATCTGGGCGCGGGCGAGATCGGCGAAGCGGTGCGCCTGCGCGTTGATCACCGGATTGACGGCGTCGAGCCGTGCGAGCGCGGCGTCCAGCAACTCCTCCGGCGACACCGCCCGCGCCCGCACAAGCGCCGCCAGCCCCAGCGCATCGCGCGCCTCGTAGTCCGCCTGCGACATCGCCATCGGCGCGCTCCCTCGTTTCGCCCAGCGTCGTTTTTTCCACCATGGCGCGAGGGGGCCGGAAGGGAAAGCCGCGCCGGCCTTGCCCCGGGGCCCGCCTTTGGGTAGGACCCCGCTTCCCCCGGATGCGCTCGTGGCGGAATTGGTAGACGCACTGCCTTGAGGTGGCAGCGAGTAACATCGTGGAGGTTCGAGTCCTCTCGAGCGCACCAGACGGGCAAACCCCACCGGTCGTGACCATCGCGGCTTGACGGCCGGGCCGACGCACGGTCTGCCCATCGTGACGGGTGCGCCGTCATCACCGGCGGAGACGGGCATGGCCGAAGACATCGAGCGCGCCGGGGCCGAGACGGCGGCGGAGCCCAACCGCTTCGAGATCGATCCCCACTTCGTCACGCTGGTCACGGGCGCCGCCTACGACCGCGACGGCCCGGCGCTGCGACGCCTCACAAAGGGCCTCCACCCCGCCGATCTCGCCGACCTCGTCGAACATCTGCCCGAGGAGGCGCTTAACCGGCTGTTCCGCCTGATCGGGCCTGAACTGCCGTCCGCGTTCCTGGCGGAACTGGAATGGGAGACGCGTGAGCAGGTGCTCGCGCTGCTGCCGGCGGACTACGTGGGCCGGGCGCTGGGCGAACTCGACACCGACGACGCCGCCGCCGTCGCCGCCGACCTCGACGAAGGCAAGCTGGAGGAGGCGCTCGCCGCGGCCGACAAGGACACCCGTCTCGCGGTCGAACAGGGCCTCGCTGCGGACGAGGACACCGCCGGCCGCCTCATGCAGCGCGAGCTGGTGGCCGCGCCCGAATACTGGACGGTGGGCGACGCCATCGATCACATGCGATCGGCCGACGCCGACCTGCCGGACGTGTTCTTCGAGATTTACGTCGTCGATCCCGGCTTCCGGCCCATCGGCTCCGCGCCGCTCTCCACGCTGATCCGCGCCCCGCGGGAGACGAAGATGCGCGACATCATGCGTCCGCCCCAGGCGCTCATCCATCCGGCCATGGACCAGGAAGAGGTCGCCTTCGTGTTCCGCAAGTACAACCTCGCCTCGGCACCGGTGGTGGACGAAGCGGGCCGGCTCACGGGCGTGCTTACGGTGGACGACATCGTCCACGTGATCCACGAGGAGGGCGAGGAAGACCTTCTCAAGCTCTCGGGCGTGAGCGACGCGAGCCAGACCGACACCATCGCCACCTCCGTGCGCGCCCGGGCGCCGTGGCTGAGCGTGAACCTGCTCACGGGCCTCGCCTCCGCCACGGTGATCTCGTTCTTCGGCGCCTCGATCGAGAAGGTGGTGGCGCTCGCGGTGCTGATGCCGCTGGTGGCCTCGGTCGGCGGCAACGCCGGCACGCAGGCGTTGGCGGTCGCCGTCCGCGCCATCGCCGCCCGCGACCTGACCACCGCCAACGCCTTCCGCCACATCCTCCGCGAGCTGCTCACGGGGCTGTGCAACGGGCTCTTCATGGCCGGGCTGCTCGCGGCGGCGGCGCATCTCTGGTTCAACGACCTGCGGATCACCACGGCGGTGGGGCTGGCGGTCGTGATCAACCTCACCATGGCGGGCCTCGCCGGCATCCTCGCTCCGCTGACGCTGCGGCGGTTCGGGGCGGACCCGGCGGTCTCCTCATCGGTGTTCGTGACCTTCGTGACGGACTTCACCGGCTTTTTCGCGTTCCTCGGGCTGGCGACCGTGTTCCTGGCCTGACGGGGCCAAGGGCCAGGCCGGGAGGGCCCAATTCCCTCCTGCGGGGCGCAAGCGGCCCCGAACTTGCGTGGCGGGGCATGATCTTGTCCCAAACCGCCGCAAGGGCCGTTCCATGCCGCACGCCGTATCACCCGAGGGGCTGTCGCTCCTGAAGCGCCTGGAGGGCTTCCGGGCGGAGCCGCTAGCGCTGGCGGACGGGCGCTTCGTGGCCGGATACGGCCACGTCCTGGCCATGGCCCCCAACGAAAAGATCACCGAACAGCAGGCCGAGGCCTGGCTCCGCGCCGACCTCGCCCCGGTGGAGGCCATGCTGGCGGACCGGCTGCTCGCCCCCGCCTCCCAGCCGCAGTTCGACGCGCTGGCCTCGTTCGCCTTCTCCATCGGCGCGGCCGCGTTCGTGAAGAGCGACGTCCTGCGCCGGTTCAACGCCGGAGAGCCGATCGCGGCCGCGTGCGCCATGGACGCGTGGCGAAAGAGCCGGGTGGGCGGGGAGCCTGCCGTGCTGGACGCGCTGGTGCGCCGACGGGCGGCGGAGAAGGCGGTCTTTCTCGACCTCACCGCGCTGGTTCCCGCGCCCTCGGCCTTCGTCGCCGCGGAGATCGACCATGCGGCGGCCATCCTGGGCCAGCCTACCAAGGTCCAGCCCCTTCCCACCGCCGCTTCGCGCGCCGAGACGCCGGACGAAACCGCCCGCAAGCTCGCCCAAATCCTCGCCGCCGATCCCAACACCGCCCACGCCCTCAAACCGCCGCCCGCCGCCGCGCTGGACGAGGAGGACGCCCCGCCCGTGCTGGTGCTGACCGAGCGCGCCGCGCCGGCGCCGGCCGCTCCGGCCGATCTCACCGGCCTCGCCTTGTTCGGCGTCGCGGGCGCCGGCCTGTTCGCGGCAGGGCTCGTGGGGCTCAACCAGGGCAAGTCGTTCATCTTCCTGCTGCTGGCCGCGCCCGGGGCCGTGATGCTCGGCGCCGCCGCCTGGCGGCTGCTGAAGGACGGGGGCATCGCGCGGCTCGGCGGCGCGTTGCGGGGCTGAGCGCGGGCGTCTAAGCGTGGCCGATGCTGCGCAACACACCCCAACTCGATTTCGACCTCGGCGATGACGCCGACGCCATCCGCGATCTCACCGCCCGCTTCGCCGACAACGAGATCGCGCCCATCGCCGACCACATCGACAAGGCCAACGAGTTCCCGCGGCATCTGTGGCCGAAAATGGGAGAGCTCGGCCTGCATGGCATCACCGTGGAAGAGGAATGGGGCGGCGCGGGCCTCGGCTATCTCGAACACGTCGTGGCGATGGAGGAGATCAGCCGCGCCTCCGCCAGCGTGGGCCTCAGCTACGGCGCCCATTCCAATCTCTGCGTGAACCAGATCCGCCGCTGGGCGAACGATGCGCAAAAGGCGCGCTACCTGCCCAGGCTGATCAGCGGTGAGCACGTGGGCTCATTGGCCATGAGCGAGGCGGGCGCGGGCTCCGACGTGGTGTCCATGCGCTTGCGGGCGGACAAGAAGGGCGACGTCTACGTGCTCAACGGCACGAAGTTCTGGATCACCAACTCCCCGCACGCCGACACGCTGGTGGTGTACGCCAAGACCGATCCGGACGCCGGCGCCCGCGGGATCACGGCGTTCCTCGTCGAGAAGGGCATGAAAGGGTTTTCCGTTTCGCCCAAGCTCGACAAGATCGGCATGCGCGGGTCCGACACCGCCGAGCTTGTCTTCGAGGACTGCGAGGTGCCGGCGGAGAACATCATGGGCCCGCTCAACGAGGGCGTGCGCGTGCTGATGAGCGGGCTCGACTATGAGCGCGCGGTGCTGGCGGCGGGGCCGTTGGGCATCATGCAGGCGGCGCTCGACGTCGTCGTGCCATACGTGAAGGAGCGCACGCAGTTCGGCCGGCCCATCGGCGAGTTCCAGCTGATGCAGGGCAAGCTCGCCGACATGTATGTGGCGCTCTCCACCGCGCGCGCCTACGTCTACGCGGTGGCGAAGGCCTGCGACGCCGGCAAGACCACGCGCAAGGACGCGGCCGGCGCCATCCTGTACGCGGCGGAGCAGGCGACGAAGGTTGCGCTCGAAGCCATCCAGGCGCTCGGCGGCAACGGCTACATCAACGATTACCCCACGGGCCGCCTTCTGCGCGACGCCAAGCTCTACGAGATCGGCGCGGGCACGAGCGAGATCCGCCGATTCCTGATCGGGCGGGAGTTGATGGGGGAATGATCAGCATATCGCTCCGGGCGCGATTTGTGCTGAACGACGCGACGGTGGCTGTTGAAGATTTTCTGTCCACTCCTGAGCATGACGATAGGCGTTGGAGGGCTCGGTATGCCGCTGCGATCGCGCTGCTGCGTACTGTCGGATCAGTTCTTCATTTCGAGGACTCAAAGCAGTCGGCGAAACTTAGGGCCGAGATACATCGTCGATGGCAACTCTGGAAAGAAAATCCGACCGAGCACTTCACGTTCCACCATGTGATTAAGGGGGAACGCGACAGAGTACTCCATCACTACAAGCACGGTTGGTCATCTATGGAGATGACGAGCGGCACAATTCGGCTAACGCTTTCGGACGGTCGAACCGTCGAACAGGCAATCCCGCCGGGCAGCACGCTGCAGTTTGCGGTTAAGCCGGAGTTCGAAGGGCTTTGGCCAAGCCAGGCGCTGGTAGCAAGCGTGTTGTGGTGGCAGCGAGAGCTTGTCGGCATTGAGCGCGCTATTGGCTAGAACAGCAACAACGCCGCCCCGGCGTCCCGGGGCGGCGTCCATTGTCGGACCGCGAGGCGATCCTTCGACCTTTCGAAGCGCGGCTTAGGCGCTGACACTCCGGAAGGAGGTCCAGGTCGAGCGGGGCGCCTCTGGCGAGCGACGATGAGACACTGGATCACCTCCTTTCAAAAGTTGACGACGATCGGAATGTATGGCGCTTCGCGTCATCTGCAAGCCCCCTCCACGTCCGCGCGAAATCAGCCCGCGGCCGCACTCCAGGCGCCCACGCGTTCACCAAGAATGTCCAGCGGGACGGCGCCGGCGCCGAGCACCACGGTGTGGAACTTCCGGATGTCGAAGCGGTCGCCCATGGCGGCGCGCGCCGTCTCGCGCAGACGAAGGATCTCCATCTGGCCGATCATGTACGCGGTCGCCTGGCCGGGCATCACGATGTAGCGATCGATGTCCTTGCGGGCCTGGGGCTCGTCGCCCGGCTGGTTGGCCAGGATGTAGTCGATGGCTTGCTGGCGCGGCCAGCGTTTGTGGTGCAGGCCAGTGTCGACCACGAGCCGGATCGCGCGCCGGAGCTCCAGCGTGAGGCGCCCGAAGTCCGAGTAAGGATCGGCATAGAAGCCCATCTCCTTGGCCAGGCGCTCTGTGTAGAGGCCCCACCCTTCCGAGTAGGCGGTGTATCCGCCGCCGAACCGGCGGAAGCGCGGCACGCCCTCCAGCTCCTGCGCGATCGCGATCTGCATGTGATGGCCTGGAATGCCCTCGTGGTAGGCGAGCGCCTCCAGCTGGTAGAGCGGCAGCGCCTTCATGTTGACGGTGTTGGCGTAGTAGACGCCGGGCCGCGAGCCGTCCGCCGCCGGCCGTTCGTAGAAGGCGAGGCCAGCGCCCTGTTCGCGGTACGCCTCCACGGCGCGCACTTCCACAGGGGCCTTCGGCATCAGCTCGAAATACTCCGGCAGCTTGACCCGCATCGCGTCGATCGCCGCCGTCGCTTTCGCGATGTAGGCGGCCTTTCCGGCGTCGGTCTGCGGCTCGTAGAACCGCGGCTCGCTTTCCATGAAGTCGAAGAAGGCGCGCAGGTCTCCGGCGAAGCCCACGCGCGCCATGATGGCCCGCATCTCGCCGTGCAGGCGGGCCACCTGTTCGAGGCCGATGCGGTGGATGTCGTCGCCCGAAAGCGTTGTGGTGGTCTGGCGTTCCAGCAGGCTGGCGTAGTAGGCGCCGCCGTCGGGCAGACGCCAGACGCCGTCGTCGGCGCCGGCGCGGGCGCGGTGGGCCTCCATCAGCGCGATCACCGCCGCGTACGCCGGGGCCACGCTCTCCCGCAACGCCGATTGGGCCGCGACGAGCAGGCGGGTCTTGTCTTCGGGCGACGCGTCCAGCGCGCGCACCTTCTTGAGCGCGTCCGCCCACAGCGGGCTGAGCTTGCCTGCGGGCGCCGCGTCGCTGCGCGCCAGCGCGGCGAGGGCTTCATCCGACGCCTGCGCATCGCCGAACGGCGCGCCGGCCACGATCGCGCGCGCGCCGGGCAGGGCCAGGTCGTAGACGAAGCGCGGCATCAGCACGCCCGCCGCCGCCGAAGCCTCCGCCAGCGCAATCTGCTGGCGCATGTACGGCCCAAGGCCCGACAGCCGGGTCACGTACGCGTCGGCGTCCGCGACGGTCGCCACCTTGTGCTGGTTGATGAGGAAGGTGGCGGCGCGCGCGTGCACGCCGTTCATGTGGTCGAAGCGGTAGCCGTAGCGGCGCCAGCGATAGGCTTCCGCGCTGCGCGCTGCCTCCGCCTCGAACATCCGGAACGACAGGCGCCCCTCGGGCGCGAGCGTTGCGGGGTCGAAACGGGCGCGCATCTCCGCGAGGCGCGCCTGCGCCAGTTCCTGGTCCTCGGCGGCGCGCGCGTCGGACACGTCGTCCCACAGGCTGTACCCGCGCCGGTCGCCGAGGTTGGTGGCGAGCTGCGGCGACCGGGCGATGCGCTCCTCGAACACCTTCTCGAAGAAGGCGTTGAGATCGGCCTGCGCGCCGGTCGCGGCGCCGGACGGCGCGCCGGTGGCGCAGCCGCCTGCGAACAGGAGAAGGCTGCCGGCCCCCAGCAGAAGCGCCTCGCGTCGTGTGGTCATGGGGTCTCCCTCAGTGGAATCGTTAAGCCGGCATTAACCATGTCAGGCGTCCTTCGTCGATCACATGTCCGTTGGATCGGGCAAGCAGCGGAGCGCGACGATGACCGGGGCGGAAGTGCTTGATATCGGCCGGGAGGCCATCTGGCTGACGGTGGTCATTTCCGCGCCCGTGATGCTGGTGGGACTGGCGGTGGGCTTTGCGGTCTCGCTGCTGCAGACGCTCACGCAGATCCAGGAACAGACGCTCGTGTTCGTCCCGAAGATCCTGTCGATCTTCATCGCGCTGCTGCTGTTCCTGCCCATCATGGGCGGCCTGCTCGGGCGCTTCACGCAGGACGTGTTCGCCCGCGTGGCGGCGTACTGACGCGCGACGCCCGTGGACCTCTGGGGTTATGACCTCTGGTCGGTGACGCTCGCGTTCGCGCGCATCGGCGCGCTCGTGATGCTGATGCCGGGTCTCGGGGAGGCTGCGGTGCCCGCCCGCGCGCGGCTGGGGTTAGCCTTGCTGTTGTCGATCATGCTGGCGCCGCAGGTGGCGCCCGCGCCGGACGACGTGTGGGGCGCCTCGGGCGTCGTGATCGGCGAGATCGCCGTGGGCCTCATGCTCGGCGGCGTCGCGCGCATCGTGATGACGGCGCTCGCCACCGCAGGCCAGATATTCGGTCTCGAGACGGGGCTGTCCTTCGCCCAGACCGCCGATCCGCTGCAGGGCCAGGCCGGGCAGATCGTGGCGGTGTTCCTGGGCCTGATGGGCACGACGCTGGTCTTCGCCACCAACCTCCATCACGTCTTCCTGATCGGCCTGCGCGACAGCTACGACGTGTTCACGCCGGGCGCGCCCTTTCCGGTGGGCGACGCCGCCGACTTTGCGCTGACGGGCTTCGCCGACGCCTTCCGGATCGGTTTGCAGATCGCGGCGCCGGTGGTGGTGGCCGGTCTCGTGTTCCGCCTCGGCCTCGGGGTGCTCGCGCGGATGGCGCCTTCGATCCAGGTGTTCTTCGTGGCGCTGCCGCTCAACATTCTCGGCGGCTTCGTGATCCTCACGCTTGGGCTCTCGGCGGGCATGCTGGTGTGGCTTGAAGCGCTCGAGCGCTACGCGCGGGGCGGCTGATGGCGGAGGATACGGAGGACGAGGACAAGACAGAGGAGCCCACCCAGAAACGCCTCGACGAGGCGCGGGAGCGGGGCGACGTAGTCTATTCCATGGAGGTGGGCGCCGCCTTCTCGCTGCTCGCCGTGACGCTGATCGTGGCGTTCCTCGCGGGTCCCGCCATGACGGACCTGGCGGTCATGCTGCGCGGCGCGCTGTCGAACGCCCATCGGGTGGACGCCGACGGCGCGTCGCTGGTGCAACTCTACGGCGCGATCGGCCTGCGCGTCGGGGCGGCGGTGGGGCTGTTTGCGCTTGCGCTGGCGGGCGCGGGGCTCGCCGCGCGCTTCGTGCAGGATCGGCCCGCGTGGTCGCCGTCCCGTCTTGCGCCAAAAATGGAGCGCATCAACCCGCTGGAGGGGGCCAAGCGGGTGTTCGGGCCGCAGGCGGCCGGCAACTTCCTCAAAACAGCGCTGAAGTTCGCCATCGTGGGCGGGGCCGTCGCCTGGTCGCTGTGGCCGCGCGACGGCGTGCTGGCGATGATGCCGCTGCTCGATGTCGCCGCGCTCGGCCCCTACGTCCTCGACCGCGCGGTGCAGTTGCTGATCGCGTGCACGGTCGCGGCGGCGCTGATCGCGGTGGTCGATTACATGTTCGTGCGCCAGGCCTACATCAAGCGCCTGCGCATGACGCGCCACGAACTGCGCGAGGAATTCCGCCAGAGCGAAGGCGATCCGCACATCCGCGCCAAGCTGCGCCAGATCCGCCAGGAGCGCGCGAAGAAGCGCATGATGGCCGCGGTCCCGGCCGCCACCGTGATCATCACGAACCCCACGCACTACGCCGTGGCGCTGAAGTACGACCGGGCCGTCTCGCCGGCGCCGGTCTGCGTGGCCAAGGGCGTGAACGAGACCGCGCTGCGCATCCGCGCCGTGGGCGAGGAGAACGGCGTGCCGATCATGGAGGATCCGCCGCTGGCGCGCGCCCTCTACGCCACCGCCGAGATCGACGAAACGATTCCCCGCGAACACTTCGAGGCGGTGGCGAAGGTCATCGGCTACGTGCTGCGGCTCGCGGAGCGGCGGGGGCGCTGAGCTGCGTCTCCCGGCCGCCGGCGGGGCGCCGTTCATCGCAGGCGCGGCGAATCGGTCCAGAAATCGGGAGCGCAGGAACAGGGTCAAGATGAGCGAGCTTTCACACCCGGACGCACAGCGGCCACGGCCGGCGCTGGATGCGCCGCGCGCCCTGTTCTGGGCGGCGCTCGCGGTCGGGCTGGCGTCGGCCGGCGTGGCCGTGGCGGCGGGCCCCTCCGTCGGCCGTGCCGGGGCGTTGCTGCTGATCGCCATGGCCGCGGCGGGCATGGTGTTTCTCGTGTGGCTGTCGCGCGGGACGGGCAAGGCCGTGGGCCTCTTCCCGGCGCGCGGCGCCGCGGAGGCCGCCTCGCTGGTGATGGGGCGCGCCGAGCACGCCCTGCTCGACGCGCTGGAGGAGCCTGCGCTGATCACCGATCGCGCCGGCGCGCCGCTGGTGGCCAACGCCGCCTACCGCACACTGGCCGAACAGACCGGGGCGCTCGGCGACAGCGAGCGGCCGCCCCTGATGGACCGCGTGTTCGGCGGCGACCCCGTCCTCAACCCCGCGATGTTCCGCCTGTCGCGCGCCGCCGCGGGGCGCCAGTCCCGGCGTGAGCTTTTGCCGCCCACCCGCGTGGGCGGACGCGCCGAGCTCGTCCGGTTCGAGGCTGTGGTCAGCCCCGCGCCGAACGGGCGGATGCTGTGGCGGCTGCGGGAAATCGCCCAGGGCGACGCGGTCGCCGACCCCGACGCCCGGGCGCTGTTCGTGGAGGACAGCCCCATCGGCTTTTTCGCCGCGCGGCCGGATGGGACCATCGTCTACATGAACCGCGCGCTGCGCTCGGCGCTGGGCTTCGGCGACGAGATCGATCCCCTCCGCCTGCGCGACATCCTCAAGGACGACCCCGCGCGCGTGTTGCGCCGGGACCGCAAGTCGAACGAGCCGGCGCGCACGCCGGTCACGCTGCGCACCCGCGACGGGCGGGAGCTGCCGGCGGCGGCGTTGTCCATCTGGCCGGGCGGCGCGGCGGACGGGGCCACCCGGACCTTCGTGTTCCTCGATGCGGACGCGGGCCCCGGCGCCGAACCGCGCGCGGTCGCCGGCGTGTCGAGCGGCAGCTTTTTCGACAACGCCCCCTTCGGCGCAGCGCTGCTGGACGGCGCCGATCCCGCGGTGTCGGCCGTGCTCGATGCGAACGCGGCGCTGATGGATGTTTCCCAGGGACGGGCGACGCCGGGCATGTCCTTCGTGGACCTGTTCGACGCCTCCGATGGTCCGCAGGCGCTGGCGGCGAAGCTGCGTGCGGCGTCCCGCGAGCCGGTGGAGCTCCAGCTCGCCACGCAGCCGCCCAAGGCCGCCCACGTCTACCTCGCCCGCGCCGACGATGGGCGCGGCCTCGCCTACGTGATCAACGTCACCGAGCAGCGGGAACTCGAACAGCGGCTGAGCCAGGCCGAGAAGATGCGTGAGATCGGCATGCTCGCCGGGGGGGTGGCCCACGACTTCAACAACCTGCTCATGGCGATGATGCAGAACTGCGATTTCCTGCTGCGCCGCCACCCGGTGGGCGATCCCGATTACATGGATCTCTGCGAGATCAACCACCACGCGCTCCGCGCCAAGGAATTGGCGGAGCGCCTGCGGGCCTACGCCCGGCAGCAGACGTTCCGGCGCGAGGTGGTGGAGGTGTCCGGCTTCATCGCCCAGCTGCACGATCTCATCCGCCGCCTGATCGGCGAGACGATCGCGTTCGACGTCCGGCACGGGCGCGACCTGCCGTTCATCAAGGCCGACAAGAGCCAGCTGGAGCGCGTGCTGGTCAATCTGGCCACCAACGCCCGCGACGCGATGCGTGAGGCTGGGCGCGGGGGCAAGCTGTCGATCCGCACCGCGAAGGTCTCGGCGCAGGAGGCGCGCGCCTTCGGGCACACCCCGATCGAGGAGGGCGAATACGTCCTGATCGAGGTGTCCGACACCGGCAGCGGCATCAAGCCCGAGGACCAGGCCAAGATTTTCCGGCCGTTCTTCTCCACCAAGGACGCCGGCGCCGGCACGGGGCTGGGGCTGGCCACGTCCTACGGCATCATCAAGCAGTCCGAAGGTTACATCTTCTTCGATTCCAAGGTGGGGCGCGGGACCATCTTCCGCATCTTCCTGCCGGTGTACGAGCCAACCGCCGAGGAGAAGGAAGAACTGCTCCAGCGTGAGCGGGAGGCCGGCCAGCGGGCGCCGACGGATGTGTCCGGCCGCGGGCGCATCCTGCTGGTGGAGGACGAGGATCGCCTGCGGAAATCCATCGCCCGCAACCTGACCGACTGCGGCTACGAGGTGGACGAGGCGGAGGACGGCGAGGAAGGCCTCGCCAAGCTCAGCGCCCAGCCGGGCGCCTACAGCCTCGTCATCTCCGACGTGACCATGCCCATCATGACCGGCCCCGAAATGCTGAAGGCGGCCTCGAAGGACATGATCGGCGGGGCCAAGGTCCTGTTCCTGTCCGGCTACGCGCCGGAGAACTTCAGCGAAGTGCTGGAGCGGTTTCCCGTCAGCTACATGGCCAAGCCCGTGGGGCTGCAACCGCTTGCCCAGAAAGTGAAGGAGCTCATCGCGGCATGACGAAGATCCTGCTCGTCGAGGACGAGGATGCGCTGCGTGAAGGCATCGCCCGCACGCTGCGCGAACGGGGCCACGAAGTGGTGGAGGCCGGCGACGGCGAGGAGGCGCTGGAGCATCTGCGCGCCGGCCCGTATGCGCTGGTGATCTGCGACCTCGCGCTGCCGGGGCTCGACGGCCTCGCCATGTTGAAGGCCGCCGGCGACACGCTGGGGCAGGCGCGAGTGCTGCTGATGAGCGGCTACGACATCAAGGACGCCCCGGCCGAACTCGCCGGCCGTTCGCGCGCGTTGAAGAAGCCCATTGCGCACGCGGCGGTGGCCGATGAGGCGGGCGCGCTGCTCGCGGCGTAGACGCGTCATGCGCGGCGCCGTTGCGCCGCAGGGCGCACATCATCGGGCGCTGCTGCCTGCGTGACTGCGGGCGCGCACAGGCGCCGCGCAGACGCACGGGGCGCGGGCGCCAACGGCCGGCCCAGATCGGGCGGCAAGGTGACGGCGTAGGGCCCTGCGCGCGGCGGCGGCGTGGACACCATCCCCACCAGCAATTCCGGCGGTTCGCCGAACAATGGCGCCAGCACGCGGCGCAAGTGTCGTCGCGGCCGGTGGCGCCGCATGGCGAGAAGCATGGCCGGCGCGAGCTCGCGCCGATGCGCCATGCGGCGCGCCAGCTTGCGCGCGTAGGGCGCGGGCGCCGCCAG
>JANRIM010000062.1:0-12949 GCA_033764865.1 Hyphomonadaceae bacterium | reverse complement strand
CGGCGTGAAGCCGAAGGCGCGGGTGGCGCGTCCATGATCGGCGAAGGTGCGGGTGACGTCGCCCGGCTGGAGCGGCGCATTTTGCGTGATCGCCTTGGCGCCTGTGGCGCGTTCGATGGCGGCCACGAGGTCGAGCACGCGGGACGGGGTGGAATTGCCGATGTTGTAGAGCGCATGCCGCGGCCGGCCCGAAGGCGGCGCCGCCACGATCCGCGAGATCGTCTCCACCACATCGTCGATGTAGGTGAAGTCCCGCGCGAGCAGGCCGTCGCCGTACAAGGTAAGCGGCTGACCGGTGAGAATTTTGTCGGTGAAGGCGTAGTAGGCCATGTCCGGCCGTCCCCATGGCCCATACACGGTGAAGAAACGCAGGCCGGTCTGGGGGATGTCGTACAGGCGGGCGTAGCTTTCGCTCATCAACTCGCAGGCGCGCTTGGTGGCGGCGTAGAGGGATTCCGGCGCATCGCAGCGGTCATCCTCGTGGAAAGGTCCATCCGTCCGGTCGCCGTACACGGACGAGGACGACGCATAGACAAGGTGCGCCAGCTGCGGCGCACGGCGCGCGTACTCAAGGACGGCCAGATGGCCGGCCACGTTGGCGCGTTCGTAAGCGAACGGGGCCTCAAGCGAGTGGCGCACCCCAGCCTGCGCGGCGAGGTGCACCACGATGCGGACGTCCGCGGGCGGCAGGGCGGCGTCCAGCGCGCCCTCGGCGGCGACGTCGCCCGCCACGAAACGGAATCCGCCGGACGACCCCAGCCGCGCCAGGCGCGCGCGCTTCAGCGCGGGGTCGTAGTAGGGATCGAGGCTGTCGACGCCGACGACCGCCGCGCCGCCTTCCAGCAGCCGGCGCACAACGTGATAGCCGATGAAACCGGCCGCGCCGGTGACGAGGAACATGGGGGCCGGACCCTAGGCGGGCGGGCCGCGGTGTCAATCACGAGCCCCTGCGCGGCGGCGTCCGCCCCGGGGCCGGCCGCTGGCCAAACCCGCCCTTATCGGCCAAACCGCGTCCATGGAGACGGTCGACGCCATCGTCATCGGCGGCGGGGCGGCGGGCCTCATGTGCGCCGCCACAGCCGGTGCACGCGGGCGCCGCGTCGTCGTGCTGGAGCATGCGGAAGCCATCGGCAAAAAAATCCTCATTTCCGGCGGCGGTCGCTGTAACTTCACCAACCGCGATGTGGCGCCGGAGCGGTTCGTCTCCGCCAATCCGGACTTCGCCCGCTCGGCGCTCGCGCGATTCACGCCGGAGGACTTCCTGGCGCTTGTCGAGAAGCACCGCATCCCCTGGTACGAAAAGACGCTCGGACAGCTGTTCTGCGAGGGCGCGGGATCGGCCCGGCGGATCGTCGCACTACTCGCGGACGAGTGCGCGGCAGGCGGCGTTGACATCCGCACCGGCTGCGCGGTCACCGCCATCCGGCGCGCCGATCGCTTCACCGTGGACACCAGCCAGGGATCGTTCGAGGCCCCCTGCGTCGTGCTGGCCACGGGGGGGCCGTCCATCCCCAAGCTGGGCGCGACGGACTTCGCCTACCGCCTGGCCGCGCAGTTCGGCCTGCCGATCGTGGAGCCCGCCCCTGCCCTCGTGCCCTTGACCTTCGCGCCCGCCGACCTCGACTGGATGGCGCCGCTGTCGGGCGTCGCGCTGGACGCCACCGCCGCCGCCGGTGGCGCGCGCTTCCGGGAAGCCATGCTGTTCACCCACCGCGGCCTCTCTGGACCGGCCATCCTGCAGGCGTCCACCTACTGGCGTCGCGGCGCGGCGCTCACGCTGGACCTGGCCCCCGGCGTCGATCTCGCCGCCGACCTGCGCGTCGCCAAGCGCACCCGTCCCAGGGCGTTCCTGCGCACGGCGCTGGCCAGCCATGTGCCCCAGCGCTTCGCTGACCATCTCGCCGCGCTTTTCGGGACGGACGCCATCCTGGCTGCACGGCGCGACGCCGACCTGGACGCCATCGCCGCCGCCCTTCACGCCTTCACCCTCACCCCCGTCGGGGACGAGGGCTGGGCCAAGGCCGAGGTGGCGCGCGGCGGCGTGGACACCCGCGCGCTCTCTTCCCGCACCCTGGGCGCCCGGAACGTGCCGGGGCTGTTTGTGATCGGAGAGGCGGTGGACGTCACAGGCTGGCTGGGGGGCTACAATTTCCAGTGGGCGTGGGCGTCCGGCCGGGCGGCGGGCGAGGCGCTCTGAACCGCCGACGACCTGCCTGTGGACAGCCCGCATCGGCGCTTGAAACGGAAAACCCTCGCGCGTATGGTCCGCGCCTCGCGAAACGGGCCCCCCCCAAGATGGCCCGCTCGACACGCGTTGGGGCCGTAGCTCAGTTGGGAGAGCGCGTGAATGGCATTCACGAGGTCAGCGGTTCGATCCCGCTCGGCTCCACCATTTTTTGTCTGCGCGCCGTTTTCGCCCGCCAGCCCGGCGCGTTGATCGCGCTTCGAGGTTTCTCCTCTCGTCTTCGCCATCCTTGTCGCGCCCCTCGTCCTGACAGGTCGCGCTACGTCGGCGCCCGAGGACGAGCGCCGTCGCTCCGCAATACGTGGTCCGGTTCGTAGCGACGGCTGCGTTCGGATGCTTGGGACTTTCGCGGCCGTGACCGTCCGGGAACACCGCAATCGACACCGGCGGCCGCTGCGGGATTCGCCCGCGCGACCCTGGTCGTTGGGAAAGCGCCGCACGTTGCGCACCAAGAAAAAATGCTCTCTATGCAACGGGAACCCTGCGCAAAGTCGGGGGGAGCGGAGGCGCGCGTGGCGAGCGAAGGTCGATTCCTGACGACCCATGTGGGCAGTCTGCCGCGGCCGCCGGAACTGATCGAGATCATGTTCGCGCGCGAAGACGGCCTGCCGCTTGACCCCGCCGCCGTGGACGCGCGCATCGAGGCGGCGGTGGATTCCATCGTGGCGCGCCAGGTCGAGGCCGGCATCGACATCGTCAACGACGGCGAGATGTCGAAACCCAGCTACGCCACGTACATCAAGGACCGGCTCGACGGGTTCGGCGGGACGGGCAATTCCTTCGTGTTC
This sequence comes from Hyphomonadaceae bacterium, assembly GCA_033764865.1. Taxonomy (GTDB): domain Bacteria; phylum Pseudomonadota; class Alphaproteobacteria; order Caulobacterales; family Aquidulcibacteraceae; genus VFBF01. Next base: position 9,916 of record JANRIM010000062.1, on the reverse strand, counting down.
CAGGACATCGAGGATTTTCCCGAGATCAAGACGCGCATCCTGGCCGATCCGGGGCGCAAGCACCGCAAGACGCCCGCCTGCAACGGCCCGATCAGCGTCAAGGACATGGAAGCCCCGCGCATTGACGCCCGCCGGCTCAACGCCGCCCTCAGCCGTCACGATGGGGCCCGCCCCTTCATGAGCGCGGCATCACCCGGCGTGACGACGCTGTTTTTCCGCAACGACTTCTACCCCACGCACGAGGACTACCTCTTCGCCGTGGCGGAAGGCCTGCGCCACGAATACGAGGCGATCGCCGCCGCCGGCATCACGCTCCAGATCGATTGCCCCGATCTCGCCATGGGCCGGCACACCCAGTATGCGCACCTCGACCTCAGCGGCTTCAGGGACCGGATGGCGCTGCACGTGGAAGCCCTCAATCGCGCCGTGGCCAACATCCCCGCAGAACAGCTGCGCATGCACATGTGCTGGGGCAATTATCCGGGGCCGCACCACTGCGACGTGCCCTTCAAGGACATCATCGACATCGTCTGGCGCGCGAAGCCCCAGACCATCCTGTTCGAGGCCGCCAATCCCCGGCATGCGCACGAGTACGCGATGTTCGAGAGCATCAAGCTGCCCGAGGGAAAGATCCTCGCGCCCGGCGTGATCGAATGCCAGTCCAACTACATCGAGCACCCTGAACTCGTGGCCCAACGCATTGGGCGTTATGCGCACCTGGTGGGACGCGACAACGTGATCGCAGCCGTGGATTGCGGGTTCTCCATTCACGTCGGATCGGGCGGCGTCGACCCGGGTGTGGCGTTCGCAAAGCTCCGCGCCCTCGCCGAGGGCGCAGCCCTCGCGTCCAAGACATTCTGGGCCTAGCTACCCCACCGTGGCCAGAAACTGCCGAAGGGCGGCATTGTAATCAGCCGGAGCGCACAGGTTGCACAGATGGCCCGCGGCGGGGATCTCCCGCCGGGTCGCGTCCGGAAGCGCCGCTGCGAGCGCATCGCCGGCGCGCCGGCGCCAAGGCGTATCGAGCAGGCCCGTAATCACCAGCGTCGGCGCGGCGATGGAGTCCGGCGCGGCCTCCTCCCGACGGGCGGGCGGCGCGCCGATCAGGTCGCGCCCGTCGTAGTCGGCGAGCATGGCCGCTGCACACACGCCGGCCGCCGGCGTCATCGTGCGCATCAGTGGATGCTGCGCCCAGTGGGCCTTCATCGCCGACAGCCGGCCGGCGCGCACGAGACCCGCATACAGATCGAGCGGGATGGCCTCCTCCGCATCGGGGCCCGGTCGCGCGCCGTCGAACGGCGCTCCCTGGAGGACGAGTGCGCGGATGCGTTGGGGAAAACGCGCGGCCACATCCAGCGCCACGCGCCCCGCCTGCGACATGCCGACGATGACCGCCTGCTCCGCGTCCACCGCATCCAACAATCGCGCGACATCGTCGGCTTCGCGCGCAAGGTCCGGTGGGGCCGAGGAGCGGCCAAAACCGCGGCGGTCCGGCGCGACGATCTTGAAGTCGCCGGCCAGCGCGTCGATTTGAGGCGACCACAGGCGGCGGTCGAGCGTCCAGCCGTGCAGAAGCACGATGGCCGGTCCCGCACCGGCGAGGGCGTAGGACAGTGCACCCCCGTCGACGCGGACCTCGGCCTCGATCAAATCAGCGCACGCCGCTCAGTGTGCGTGTTCGCGACGGTAGTTGTTATTGCTGGTGTGATCGCCGGCCAGCCAGCGGCGCAATTCGGAGTGAGCCTTCCGGCGCCACTCTTCCTGATCTTTGATGGCCACTTCGTCGTCGTTGCAGAATTCGACGATCATGCCGTTGGGATCGGTGGCGTACACGGAGCGGCAGTAGCCATGCTCCAGGATGAAGTGCTCGGGCTCCTTGTAGCCGGCCGCCTTCAGGCGCCGCTCGATATCGTCCTGCGTCTGCTTGTCGACGTTAAGGGCGATGTGGTGGAACGGCGAGAACGGCATCTTGGGGCCGAACAGTTCCTGATCCGCAGGATCGGCGAACTGGAAGAATGCAAGCGCGCTGCCGTCAGCGAGGCCGAAGAAGGTGTGCATGTACGTGCGCAAGGCGCCGAACAGCTCGTCGCTTTCGCAGAACGTGGACATGAGCGGAAGGCCGATCACGTCCTCGTAGAACTGCCGCGTGGCCTCCATGTCACGCGTCACGTAGGCGGTGTGGTGGAGGCGCGCCGGCAGGCCGCTCGCGGTCTTGGTTTTCTTTTGCGCGTTCCCGAAAAAACCCATGATCTCGCTCCCATCGCCGGATTGCTGCGCGTGTCACACCATCCGTTTCGGGCATTTTTTAACACGCAGGCCCCTGCCTCTCAATTCGTTTTTCGAACTTATTTTCGAATATCGAAGGTCAGGCGCGCCCGCGGAGCAATTGCGCTGTGATCTCCGCAACGTGACGGCCCTGGAAGCGCGCGCCGTCGAGTTCGTTGGCGCTGGGCTGACGCGATCCGTCGCCGCCGGCGATGGTGGAGATGCCATAGGGCGTGCCGCCGCTGATCTCGGTCATCTGCGCGTTGCCCGCCCAGGTATACGGCAGGCCGACGATGATCATGCCGTGATGCAGCATCGTGGTGTGGGTGGACAGGATGGTGCTCTCCTGGCCGCCGTGCTGGCTCGCGGTCGACGTGAAGGCGGACCCGACCTTGTTGACGAGCGCGCGCGTGAACCACAACGGCCCCGTTTGATCGAGAAAATTGCGCATCTGGGCGGCCATGTTGCCGAACCGCGTCGGGGTGCCGATGATGATGGCGTCATAGTCCGCCAGCTCCGCTGGCAGCGCGATCGGCGCCTCCTGCTCCACTTTAACGCGGGCCTTGGCCGCGACATCGGGGGGCACCAGCTCCGGCACGCGCTTCACCGTCACCTCGACGCCCGGCACGCTGCGCGCGCCTTCGGCGACTGCGCGCGCGAGCGTCTCCACGTGGCCGTAGCTTGAGTAGTAGAGCACCAGAACCTTCGTCACGATTGGCTCCTTGACCGGTAAATGCGTCGCCGCCGGCGCCACGACGGGCGCCGGCGACTTGGCCTTCTTTCGTCCAAACCAGTTGAACATTGTCTCTCGCTTGACGCGGGCCGTCGACCGGCCGCGACGGGCTAGAAGCTGCGCGTCAACTCGATGCCCCAGCGCATGGGCTGCGCCTTGAACAGGAAGCCGCCGGGCGAGTACTCCGAGTTGTACTCCTGGTCGAGGAGGTTCTTCGACCACGCGGTGATCGCCCAGTTGGCGGTGCGCACGCCTGCGCGCACGTCCACCAGGTCAACCGGATCGCGCTCCACCGGGGTCGCGTCGAGCACGAGCCCCGGCGCGCTGAACGGAATGGTGAACACGGTGTCGCCGATGCGGTTGTAGTCCACGCGCAGGACGCCATCGACGGTGTCGCTGAACGGCACCGTGTACTGGGCGCCGACGTTGAGCGTGTAATCCGACACCAGCGGCGCCTTGGCGCCCACGACCACGGGATCGGGGAACTTGGTGATCTCGCTGTCGGTGTAGCCGAAGCCGGCGTTGACGGAGAAGTTGTCCGTCAGGCGCGCGTTCACTTCGGCGTCGAAGCCCGTGTACTCCACCTCGTCGATGTTGCCGAGGTTCTGCGTGGAGTTGGCCGCGAGGAAGACGAAGTAGTAGGTTCCCTCCGCCTTTGTGCGGTAGGCGCTCGCGCTGAAGCTGGCGCGCCCGTCAAGGAAGGCGCCCTTGACGCCGATCTCGAAGGTGTCCGCCGTCTCCTCGTCGAACGTATCACCGACATTGAAGAAACCGTTGGCCGCGGCGATGGCGCCGACGCCGGTCTGGTTGAAACCGCCACTGCGGAATCCGCGGCTGTAGCTGGCGTAGAGGTTCAGATTGTCCGTCGCCGCGTAACGCAGGATGGCCTGCGGTTGCAGGTCGTCCCAGGTTTCCTTGCGCACAAGACCTGTTCCGCAGGCCGGGCCGGGCGTGCAGGGCAGGAACGCCGTGGGCGTGTCGGTGGTGTTTTCCCGCTCGTCATGATCGTACCGGGCGTTGAGCGACAGCTCGAGCTGGTCGGTCAGGCTTGTGGACGTCGAGACGTAGGCCGCCCACGCGAACTGCTCCTGCGAGTCGGCGAGATACGTGAGCTGCGGGTTGGCGGGGTTGGTGCTCGGGGCGCCGCGCACGGGGAACACGCCGGCCCCGGTGTCGATCATGTTGCCGGTGACGATGAAGCGGTCCGTGCTGAACACCTGGGCACCGACGATGTAGCGGAACTTGCGATCCGACGGCGAGGTGAACCGGACTTCCTGCGTGAGCGTGTCCACATCGAGGAACTGGCTCTGGTTGAAATCGAACCCGACGCGACTCGCGCCGAAGGGATCGAAGGGATAGCCGTCGCCCGTCAGCGTTTCCTCGACGCTGTTGTAGCCGGTGATCGACGTGTACGTGCCGTAGGCGGCCTCGTACGTGAGCTTGAGCGCGCCGTCGTAGATTTCCCGTTCGTTGATGCCGGAGTTGTTGAGGTTGATCTCTCGGCCGGTGAAATTCGGGTTGTTGAAGTTCGGATCGCTGAAGTCAGGCACCACGAAGTAGAGCGCGCGGGTATCGAGATTGTCCGCCGCGAGGCGCAGGTCGATGCTGAACGTGCTGGTGGGCTCATACAGGAACGACAGGCGGGCGTTCAGGTTCTCGACGGGATCGGCGTCTTCGTCAGCCGAGGCGTCCGTGGTGTTGACGTTCTCCAGATGCCCTTCCGTATCGAAGTACGAGAAGGCGCCGCGCATCCAGAAGTTTTGCGCCAGCGGAACGTTCAGCGCGCCCTGCAGCTGGTAGCCCGGGCCGGATTCGTAGCCCGCCGTGACCTTGCCCTCCAGCGAATCGCCGGGGCGCTTGGTCGTGATGAGGATGGCGCCGCCGATGGCGTTGCGGCCGTAGAGCGCGCCCTGCGGCCCTTTCAGGACTTCGATCTGCTCGATGTCGATCAGCGCCTGGTTGAACTGAGCCGGCTGCGTCATGGGCACGCCGTCGACGACGATGGCGGCGGACGGCTCGCTGTTGCGCGCCTGCGAGATGCCGCGGATCACGAGGAAGCTCGTGCCTGCGTTCTGGGTTTCCACGAACGTGACGTTGGGCACCGACGCGATGAAATCGGCTGGGCGTTCGATGCCGCGCATCTCGATGGCCGCGGCGTTGAAGGCCGTCACCTGGGCCGGCACGTCCTGCAGCGATTCTGAGCGCTGGCGCGCCGTGACGACGATTTCGTCGGCCTGCGCTGTCGCTTCGTCGGCCGTCTGCGCCACGGCGAGGCCGGGCGTCGCCAACGCCACGAAGGCCGACGCGCCGAGCAGCCCCAAGAAACGCTTGGATCCCATCATCAATGTCCTCCCCCTGAGCAGCGTAGCGCTGGCCGGACCGTTCTTCGGGCCGGTGAGGCGGACGCGAATCAGCGCCGGCCTACTCTCTAGATCTCTATTCTAAAGTTATTCGACATACGAAGTCAAGTTCGATATTCGAAGAAAACGGGGCGACGTCAGCCCGTCAACGAGTGCGCGAGGTACGGCCGCTTTTGCAGCGCCGACTGGATCTCCCGCGCCGCCTGCTGGAGCAGCGGCAGCCGGATGCGCACCAGTTCATCCTGGGAAATGCGGGTCGTGGAGGTGGAGCAGTTGATGGCGGAGGTGATCCTGCGCTCGCGGTCGAACACGGGCACGGCCACCGACACGATGCCGTAGTCCAGCTCGTCGAGGGCGGAATCGTATCCCGTCGCACGGACGGCGGCGAGGCGGGCGCGAAGCTCGTCAGGCGACGTCACCGTGCGCTCCGTGAAGCGTTTCAGCTTGGCGCTGGCGAAATAGGCGTCGATCACGGCCTCGCCCTGGAACGCCAACAACACCTTGCCCAGCGAGGTGGCGTGCAGGGGAAAGCGCGTCCCGACGTTGGCGCTCAGGCGGATATGGCGATTGGTGGAGACGTGGGCGATGTAGAGGATGTCGTGCCCGGAGAGCACCGCCATCGAGGAGGAATCGCCCGTCTCGTCGCGCAGGAACTGGAGGTGCGGCAGCGCCACGGTCTCCAGGTTCATCGACGAAATGTACGCCGAACCGAACACCAGCACTTCGGGCCGCAGCAGGAACCGCCTGCCATGCCGGGCCACGTAGCCGAGGTGCACAAGCGTGTTGAGGCAACGCCGGGCCACCGCGGGGCTGAGATTGGTGGCGACGGCCACCTCGCTCAGCTGCATTTCCGGGTGATCCTGATCGAACGCGCGCAACACGGCCAATCCGCGCTCCAGCGTCGACAGATACTCAGGATCCTTGTCGGGCTTGGGTTGCCGGGCCATTCCGCACCTGGTGTGTTGGGACGACCCCCTGCTACAGGGGGCCCCCGGTTGCGGCAATGCTTCCCTCCGCAGGCGATGCGCCGGCGGCGCTACTCTGCGGCGGTGGCCGTACGGCGGACGCCGAGGATTTCGCCGTTGTGTTCGCCCAGCACCGGGGGCGCCGTGACCGACAGCGACCGCTCGCCGTCGAAGCTCAACGGAGACCGGATCGTGCGGAAGCGGCCCATCACGGGGTGGGTCGTCTCCACTTCCAGGTTGAGATGGCGCGCCTGGGCGCTTTCCAGAACTTCCGGCGCCGTGCTGAGCGGCGCGTGCGGCACTTCAAGGCGCGTGAGGTGCGCGCACCACGCATCGCGCCCGCGGGTCATGAAGATCGGGGCCAGACGCGCGCGCACCTTTTCATAGTTCTCGATCCGCGCCACGCGGTCGGCGAATTCTGGCCACGTGAGCATGTCGGGCATCCCCACGGCCTCGGCGAGGTTTTCCCAGAACTTGGGCGGCGAGGACATGTGCAGCGCCAGCCAGAGGCCGTCGGCGCACTCGAATACGTAGGACTGCGATACATGCGGCCGGCTGAACGGCCCCATCACCTCGTTCGCGGAGAGGTAGTGCGTGAAGTCATCGATGTTGAAGTGGGCCATCGCCTCCAGCATCGACGTCTCCACCAGGCGCCCGCGCCCCGTGGCGTTGCGCTCATACAGCGCCGCAAGCACGCCGAGCGCGCCGTAGAACCCCGTCACCGCATCGCCGATCGCGGGCCCCACCACGCGGGGATGCATGGGATTGATCAGCAGCCGCAGGAAACCGCTGGCCGCCTGGGCGACGGTGTCGAAGGCGGGGCGCTCCGCATCCGGGCCATCGGGCCCGAAGCCGGAGATCGAACAATAGACGAGCGCCGGGTTGATCGATTGCAGCCGCTGAGGGCCCACCGACAACCGCTCCGCCACGCCTGGCCGGAAGTTCTGGATGAAGACGTCCGCGCCGGCCACCAGCTCGTCGAACGCCGCAAGGTCGGAGGGCTTCTTGGTGTTGAGCGTCACCGAGCGCTTGTTGCGGTTGTACGACTGGAAGTGGGGACTGTAGAGGCCGCCTTTGAACGCCCGGAACGGATCGCCCGTTTCCGGCTGTTCGATCTTGATCACGTCTGCGCCGAGATCCGCGAGCAGCATGCCCACTGCCGGGCCGGTAATGAAGGCGCCCATGTCGAGGACGGTCACGCCGCTGAGCACCTTGGCCATCCACCCTGCTCCATCGAAGGATCGCGACGGCGCCTCGACCGCGCCATCGCCTTGACATTCCGACCGTCAGTGTAGAAAATTCGAATACCGAATACAACTTCGATTTTCGAAGAAATCGGCGGCGCGCGGCCAGTCAGGGTTTTCCATCATGCGCGCCGGGGGCGAAATCCGTTACAGCCAGGCCGGCGACGCCACCGCACCCGCCCGATGGCGCGAGGCCCATAAGGAGTTGGCATGCGCATTGGCAAGCAGGACCAGCCGTTCAGCGCCATCACCACTTCCGACGCCGCGCGTATTGTCGTGCGCGGCCAGGACCTCTGCGAGGACCTGATCGGCAAGATCGATTTCACCTCGTATTTCTGGCTGCTGGTGACCGGGGCCGCCCCCACCCAGGAGCAGAAATTCTTCGCCGACGCGGTGCTGACGGCGATCGCCGAACACGGCCTTGTGCCAAGCGTGGTCGCCACGCGGATGACCTACGCTGCGGCGCCGGAAGCCTTCCAGGGCGCCGTGGCTGCGGGCCTGCTGGGCTGTGGATCGGTGGTGCTGGGCAGCGCGGAACGGTGCGGCCAGTTCCTCGACGAGTGCCTGGCGCTCGCTGCGCGCGACAATCTCAGCCCGCACGACGCCGCCCGCCGGTGCGTGGCGCAGCTGCGCGCCGAGAAGAAGGCGATCCCCGGCATGGGCCATCCCCAGCACGACAAGGGCGATCCGCGCGCGACCCTGCTGCTGAAGCTCGCGGAGGAGCACGGCGTCGTCGGGCGCTACATCACCATGCTCTACGCCGTGCGCGACGTGCTGCCCGACACCCTGGGCCGCAGCCTGCCGGTCAACGTCAACGGCGCGATCCCGGCGGTCATGCTCGACGTCGGCTTCCCGCTGGCGGCGTTGAAGGGCATATCCCTCCTGGCGAGGACGGCGGGCCTCATCGCCCACCTGCAGGAAGAGTCCGAACGCCCGATCGGGTTCATCCTGTCCGGCAAGGCCGCCGAAGCCATCGCCTACGACGGCCCCGAGCGCTAGCGTTCCGGCGCACGTGCGCCGCAAGGGAGGACGACCATGCTGCTGCCGACATCCCTGGTGGGGTCTTACCCGCAACCGGACTGGCTGATCGACCGCGAGAAGCTCGCAGGCCGCTTTCCGCCGCGCGTGCGCGCCCGCGAGCTGTGGCGCGTGAACCCCGACTATCTCGAACAGGCCCAGGACGATGCCACCCTGCTCGCCATCCGCGACCAGGAGCGCGCCGGCCTCGACATCGTCACCGACGGCGAAATGCGGCGTGAAAGCTATTCCAACCGCTTCGCCAACGCGCTGGAGGGCGTCGATCTCGACAATCCCGGCACTGCGCTCGACCGCAGCGGCCACCCGAACCCCGTGCCGCGGGTGGTGGGCCGGATCCGCCGGCGCCATCCCGTGGAGGTGCGCGACGTGGCGTTCCTGCGCGCCAACACGGACCGCAAGATCAAGATCACAGTGCCCGGCCCCTTCACGATGGCCCAACAGGCGCAGAACGATTTCTACGAGTCGGAGGCCGAGATGGCGCTCGACTATGCGGCCGCCGTCAACGCCGAGATCCGGGATCTGTTCGCCGCCGGCGCGGACTATGTCCAGATCGACGAGCCCTACATGCAGGCGCGCCCGGAGAAGGCACGCGCCTACGGCCTCGATGCGCTGAACGCAGCCCTCGACGGCGTCCGCGGCGAGACCGCCGTGCATATCTGCTTCGGCTACGCCGCGATCATCCACGAACGGCCGAACGGCTATTCGTTCCTGCCGGAATTCCACAACTGCCACGTGGCGCAGATCTCCATCGAGACCGCGCAGTCAAACCTCGACACCTCCGTGCTCGAAAGCCTGCGCGGCAAGACCGTCATCCTCGGCGTCATCGACCTCGCGGACCCGGCGGTGGAATCGGCGGAAACGGTCGCCGCCCGCATCCGCCGCGCCCTGCCCCACGTGGACGCCGACAAGATCGTCGTCGCCCCCGATTGCGGCATGAAGTACCTGCCCCGCGACACCGCTTTCGGAAAGATGCAAGCCATGGTCGCGGGCGCCGCGCTGGTGCGCGCGGAGCTCAGCTAGGCCGCCATTGACCCGTGTGCTCAGCGGCTGGCGGACAGAGAGGGATTCGAACCCTCGTTACGGTTTCCCGTAAACACGCTTTCCAAGCGTGCGCCTTCAGCCACTCGGCCACCTGTCCGTACCATGGGCCCCGGCGGGCGGGGCGGCTGACGTTCCGGGGCGCCCGTGCGGGGACGCCGGAATCCGGAGCCGGGTCGTCTAGCATCGCCGCCCGGGAAAGCCTACGCCCCCGGGCATAAATTCGCCGCCTCGCCCACGGGGGGCCATCGCCGCAGTTGCTCTCGTAACCTG
>JANRIM010000056.1:0-21525 GCA_033764865.1 Hyphomonadaceae bacterium | reverse complement strand
GCGTGCGGCAGCTGGGCGGGATCGCGCACGGCGGTCACCTTGATGGGGCCGGAGGCCCAGGCGCCGGCTTCCAGGGCGATCGTGTCGCCGTCCACCACCACCTTCCCGGGGAAGCGGCCGTGGATGGAATCGAAGCGCAGCAGGTGGGCGTTGGTCTCCACGGGGCCCAGATCGTTGATCGCCACCACCTGGATGTCCTTGCGCCCGCTCTCGGCGATGGCGCGCAGCACGTTGCGGCCGATGCGGCCAAATCCGTTGATGGCGACGCGCACGGTCATGGGGTTTTCGCTCCTCATGGGGTTTTCGCTTCGGGGGCGGGATGAATTGAGTGGGGTCCGTGTACCGGCAGGGGGCCGAATCGTCCACCGGTCGAGTGGGGAATTGCGCGCGCTACGGGAGAGGCTGCGCCACGGCGGGCGACTTGTCGCGTCTCCCGACGCGTCCTACCTCTGGTGCGGGCGGCTTCTGTGGCGTGCGAGAGGTTTCAATCCCCGAGACCGTACATTCTCTCTCGGGAGTTGGCTCTGGCCCGGACCGTTCCCCTTCAATGGGGGGCGGACGGGTCATCTGGCGCCCACCTAGCTTGCTAGGGTCCGAGTGGATGATATGCCTCCAACGGCGCACGCGGGGCCGCCCAACCTGTCCGTGAAGGCGCAGAAGTCCGCGCTGCGCGCCGTCCTCGCCGCGCGCCGGGACGCGGCGGCCGAAGCCGACGCCGGTGAACGCCTCATGTTGCCTGCGGCTCTGGCGCCGCCGCCGGGGAACGTGGTGGCCGGTTACGTCCGGTTCCGCTCCGAGATCGATCCCGCCCCCCTCATGGCGCGCCTCGCCCGCGACGGCTGCATCCTCGCGCTCCCGCGCACGCCGGCCGGGCCCCGGGAGGCGGGCCTCACGTTTCACCGGTGGGCGCCGGGGGAGCCGCTGATCCGCAGCGCCTTCGGCGTGCTGGAGCCGGCCGACGGCGCGCCCGCGCTGGAGCCCGATCTCCTCCTCGTGCCGTTGCTGGGTTTCGACGCCTCCGGCGCGCGCCTCGGCTATGGGGCGGGCCACTATGACCGGACGCTGGCGCACCTGCGGGCGCGGCGGTCGGTGACGGCCATCGGGCTCGCCCACGCCGTGCAGGAGGTCGCCGCCGTGCCCACCGAGCCCACCGACCAGCGGCTCGACGGCATCCTGACGCCGGAGGGCTACCGGCCTGCGCCCGCGGGCGAGCGCGGTTGATTTATCCCGCCCCGGCCGGTCTTGTGGCTCCGGGCGGGGCCGGAGCCGGAGGAAGCCATGCGTCGTGTCGTCATCGCCGCCCTCGCAGCGCTCGCCGCCTGTTCCCCGAAGCCGACCGGAGAGGCGCCGGCGGAGCCGCCCGCTGCGCCGGCGGCGCCGGCTTCCGCCGCCATGACGCCGGGCCAGTGGCGCACCACCGTCACCATCACCGCGATGGCGATCCCCGGCGTTCCCGCGGACGCGGTGGCGGGCATTAAGGCGCGGCCGTTCACCTCCGAGGAATGCGTCACGGCGCAGAGCCTCGACGCCTTCCTCGACAAGCGCACGGCGCGCAACAATCAGCCGGAGAACTGCACGTCCGTGCGCCGGTCCACCGCCGGGGGCCGCATCGACGCGCAGGCCACCTGCACCGACGATTCAGGCCAGGCCCACACCGTCACCATGGCCGGCGAGTACACGCCCGAGCGTGTGGCGATGGAGGTGAACGTGGCCGGCGAGGGCGCGCGCGGGCCGCAGAGCCAGACCATGCAGGTGATCGCCGAGCGCATCGGGGCGTGCAGCGGTTAGCGTGGCGGGCCCCAGCGCGGGCTTTGACCGCCGGAGGGGCCGCTTGCTAGAACTGGGCTTCGCAAGGACATTTCGACAGAAGGAGGCCCCGCGCCCGATGGCCGGCCATTCCAAGTTCGCCAACATCATGCACCGCAAGGGCGGGCAGGATAAGAAGCGCGCCGCGCTGTTCACCAAGCTCGCCCGGGAGATGCAGGCGGCCGTGAAGGTGGGCGGCGCCGAGCCCGCCAACAATCCCCGGCTCTACCGCGCCATCATGGCGGCGCGGGCGCAATCGATGCCGAAGGAGAACATCCAGCGCGCCATCGACCGCGGCGCCGGGGCGGGCGGAGAGAACCTCGAAGAGGTCCGCTACGAGGGCTTCGGCCCGGGGGGCGTCGGCGTGATCGTGGAGACCCTGACCGACAACCGCAACCGCACGGCGGGGGAGATCCGCGCCGCGTTCTCCAAGAACGGCGGCAATCTGGGGGAGACCAATTCCGTCTCCTTCCTGTGGGACCGGGTGGGCGAGATCCGCTATCCGCTGGCCGCCGCCGGCGAGGACGCCATGCTGGAGGCCGCCATCGACGCGGGCGCGGACGACTGCGTGGTCGAGGACGGGGCCCACGTGATCACGTGCGCGATGGAGGCGCTCACGGCGGTGTCCCAGGCGCTGACGGCCCGCTTCCCCGATCCCGAGAGCGTGAAGTTCGTCTGGCGCCCGCAGACCACGATTCCCGTGACGGGCGACGCCGCGCAATCCCTGGTCAAGCTGCTGACCACGCTGGAGGACCTCGACGACGTCCAGACCGTCTACGCCAACGAGGAGATCGCCGCCGACGAGCTGGAGCGGCTGGCGGTGTGACGCCGCCGCGCCGACGATGGCGCCCCGCACGCGCGGGCGCGCTGCGGGTGTGCCGGCACTGCGCCCTCGCTGGAGGGCCGGGGACGCGAGGATCAGCTCGCGGGCCGTCAAAGCTTTGGGAAAAAGGGCAAGCCGCCCCCGCGTCCCCGCGATCGTTGTCCCGCCAGCTCCGCATGGGGTGGTTTTTCACACCACGGACGGGTCGCCGGCGCACGTGCGGGTCGGGGCCGTCAGCCCGATCCCCGTTTCGCGTGCGGGTTCCGCGCCGGCCTTCCACCGACGTCGCCCGCACGCTGAGCGCCTTTCGGCGCCACGCTCGACCGCATCGCGCCCGCGCCGTGCGACAGCTGGATCCGGCTGCCCTCCATGCGGAAGCGATGGGGGCATTGTATCGCAACTTCGGCGGGGTCGGATAAGCGGGGCGCGATTTTCGGCGGCGCATCCTGCGGCGAACGCGGACGCAACGCGCGCGCAGCTGCAGGAAAAGCCTGTCGCCACGGCGTTTTTCGCCGCTCGGCGGCGCCCATGTCCTGCGGGTCCGGCGCGCGCGACGATGGCTCTCGGGACGAGGCCGTCGGGGGATAGGCCGGCCCGAAACGACCCGGAGCCAAACGAACAGGGCCCCAAACGAAAAGGGCGCGGACCCCGCGGCCCGCGCCCTTCATGTCCACAACCTGGCCAGCGCAGACTGGCCGGCGGTTCAGGAGCCTTCCGGCGCCGTTCGCAGGTGCGACGACAGGATGCCCGCCACGATCACCGCCGCGTAGCAGGCGAACATCAGCGCTGCGAACTCGTTGTCGAGCTCCGCCTCGAGGTTCGGGTACATCACGCCGAAGCTGTTGATCTGGTAGATGCCGATGAGCAGGCCCGGCACCGCGAAGACGGAGGCGGCCTCCGAACGGTCGTTCGGGTCCACCTTGAAGAGGATGAGGGCGGCATACGTGCCCGCGAACATCACCAGCGGCAGGATGAGGAACAGCCAGGTCACCCCGCCCGGGCCGGAATTGAAGAAGGTTTGCCCGGCGAAGCGGAACGCCCCCGTGATGGCAAGCCAGATGACGAAGCCGATGATGAGCCAGCGTGCGATCATGCGATGGTGCTCCCTCCGGCGTGACCGTGAGTCACGCACACTCGGGGCTGTAATTACGGGCGCTTAACTATGCCCGCAACCGGAATCGCCCCGCGGACGACCTGGATCGCACATTCCCGCGCGTCTTTTTCGCACATGCGAAGTCCGGGCTTCCGTCCTGACGTAGAGCGAGGCACAAAGACGGTTCCGCAGGGAGCGCCCATGACCACCGACCTGATCGCCCGCCTCGACGCCGCCGTCGCCGCCGTGGAGCCTTACGTCGCGGCCGCAAGGGCGGCGGTGGCGGCCAGGGTGGCGGCCGGCGGGCGGATCGACCGGCGCGCCATCGACGCCGAACAGCATGTGGTCCACGGCTTCGCCTGGGTGGCGACCTACCGGGAGACCCTGCGCGAGACGGCCGCCTGGGCCCGCAACCTCGCCGCCGCCGGCCAGTTCGGCGAGACCGAGGCGCTGCTCTGCAAGGTCCTGTTCGCCGAGTACCTCGCCCAGCTCAGCGGCGGCCTGCCGATGACGCAGGTGGAAGTGATCCGCCCCGCCGATTTCGGCCTGGAGGCGGAAGCCGCCGCCCTCGCCGCCGCGGTGCGGCCGCTGGTGGCGGACGGCTCCTCCCGGGAGACCAGGGCGGCGCTGGCGAAGCTGCTGGTGGGCGCGCGCGGCAAGGCCACGGTGGAGAACACGGGCCTCGAAGCCGATTTCGAGATGGTGCGCGACCAGTTCCGCCGCTTCGCCGACGACCGCATCATGCCCCACGCCCACGGCTGGCACCTCCGGGATGAGCTCATCCCGCTGGAGATCGTGGAGGAGATGGGGGAGCTCGGCGTGTTCGGGCTCACCATCCCCGAGGAGTACGGCGGCGCCGGCATGGGCAAGACCGCCATGTGCGTGGTGTCGGAGGAGCTGTCGCGGGCCTGGATCGGCACGGGGTCGCTCGCCACCCGCAGCGAAATCGCCGCCGAGCTGATCCTCACCGGCGGTACGGACGCACAGAAGGAGTTCTGGCTGCCCAAGATCGCCAGCGCGGAAATCCTGCCCACGGCCGTCTTCACCGAACCGAACACGGGCTCCGATCTCGGCTCCCTCCGCACGCGCGGCGTGAAGGAGGGGGACAAGTACGTGGTGACGGGCAACAAGACGTGGATCACCCACGCCGCCCGCGCCGACCTCATGACGCTGCTGGTGCGCACCGATCCCGCCACCGACAATTTCAGCGGCCTGTCGATGCTGCTGGCGCCGAAGCCCCGCGGCGAAGGCGACGTCCCGTTTCCCGCAAAGGGCATGTCCGGCGGCGAAATCGAGGTGCTCGGCTACCGCGGCATGAAGGAGTACGAGATCGCGTTCGACGGGTTCACCGTGCCCGTGGGCAATCTGCTGGGCGGCGTGGAGGGCCAGGGCTTCAAGCAGCTGATGGCGACGTTCGAGAGCGCCCGCATCCAGACCGCCGCGCGCGCGGTGGGCGTGGCGCAGAGCGCGTTCGAGCTGGGGCTCGGCTACGCGCTCGACCGCAAGCAGTTCGGCCACGAGATCTTCCAGTTCCCGCGCGTCGCCAACAAGCTGGTGATGATGGCGGCGGAGATCATGGCCTCGCGGCAGATCACGTATTTCGCCGCCCGCCGCAAGGACAGCGGCAAGCGCTGCGATCTGGAGGCGGGCATGGCCAAGCTGCTCGCCGCGCGCGTGGCGTGGGCGGCGGCGGACAACGCGCTGCAGATCCACGGCGGCAACGGCTTTGCGCTGGAATACGCCATCAGCCGCGTGCTGCAGGATGCGCGCATCCTCAACATCTTCGAGGGCGCGGGCGAAGTGCAGGCGATGGTCATCGCGCGTCGCCTGCTGGAAGAGGGCGTCAATTGACGTCTGAGCCGACGCCGCTGGAAGCTCGGGCGCGGACGGCGAAGCTCGGCCCCTGGCAGTCCCGCCGCGGCGTCCTCCGCTGGGCGAGGCTGATCGAACGGGAGGCGGCCTCCACGGGCGAGGCGCCGTTGCAGGTGATGCGCACGCATCTGTCCGCGCTCGACCAGAAGGCCGGCGTGGCGGGGGGCCTTGCGGGGTTCGTCGGCGCCATCGTGGCGTTCGTCACGCCCGCCGTGATGGCGGAGACGGAGCAGACGCTGGCGATCGCCCTGCTCGGGTTTCCCGTCGTCGCCGCCGTGCTGGCGGCGAGCTATGCGGTGGAATCGCTCGGCTTCGCGGCGGACCGCGACGACGCCGACATCGAGATCGCCCGGCTCGTGCGGCTAGCCCAGCGCGCGGCCAACCACGCCGTCAGCGTGCGGTGCCTCCAGGTGGCGGCCGGGGCGCTGGGCCTGCTCGCGGGCCTGTACTTCGGCGTGCTCACCCCGGTTTGAGGATCGGGGCTGGGGGCGGGCGCCCTTTGTCAACCAGACCATGCTAGGGTCAGGCGATGATGCGTGGCCTTGCCCTTCTCGTCCTGCTGGCGGCGTGCGGCGCCGCGGCGCCGCATAAGTACCCCGCCGATGCGCGGGCGACCTTCGCCGAAGGGTGCCCCGTGGGCGATCCGCAGTGCGATTGCCTGTGGGCGGAGATCACCCGCACGATGACGCACGCGGAGTACGAGGCGGCCATGGCGCGGTTCACGAAGGAGGGCCTCATGGAACCGCGCCTCACCGCCGCGCGGCTGGAGTGTCGCACGGCGAAGTGACCTCAGAACGGCCGGCGTGAGTTGAGCGCGGCCAGCAGCGTCCCGTCGTCCAGCAGCTCAAGTTCCCCGCCCACGGGCACGCCGTGCGCCAGCCGCGTGACCGCCACATCCACGCCCTCCAGGCGCTCCGTGAGGTAATGCGCGGTGGTCTGGCCGTCGACGGTGGCGTTGAGCGCGATGATCACCTCGCGCACGCCGGGCGCCGCCGCGCGCTCCACCAGCTTGCCCACGCGCAGATCATCCGGGCGCACGCCGTCCAGCGCCGACAGCACCCCGCCCAGCACGTGGTAGCGCCCGCGGAACACGCCCGCGCGCTCCAGCGCCCACACGTCGCCCACCTCGCCCACCACGCAGATGAGGCCCGCGTCGCGGGTCTGGGAGGCGCAGATCGCGCACGGGTCCATGGCGTCCAGCGCGCCGCATTCGGTGCACGCGCGCACTTTCTCGCTGGCTTCAAGCAGCGCCTGCGCCAGCGGGCCCAGCAGCGTCTCGCGCTTCTTCAGCAGCGCCAGCGCCGCGCGCTGCGCGCTGCGCCGGCCAAGCCCGGGGACTTTCGCCAGCAGGTCGATGAGCCGCTCGATCTCGGGGCTGACGGAGGGCAGGCGGGAAGCGCGCAATCTCAGAACGGCATCTTGAAGCCGGGCAGCATGCCCATGCCGGCGGTGGCGGTCTTGAACTCCTCGTTCTGGGCCTCTTCCAGCTTGCGGCGCGCGTCGTCGTGCGCGGCCTTGACGAGGTCTTCGACGATTTCCTTCTCCTCCGCCTTCAGCAGCGAGGCGTCGATGTGCACGGCGAGCAGCGCGGTCTTGCCGGTCATGCGCACCTTGACGAGGCCGCCGCCGGCGCTGCCTTCCACCTCCATGGCCTCGAGCTTCGCCTGCGCCTCGGCGATCTTGGCCTGCATGGCCTGCGCCTGACGCATGATCTGGGAAATGTCCTTCATGTCAGCCTTCCTTGCGACGTTTGCGGGGCGCGGGGCGCAGCGGCACGACCTCGCCGGGGGCGTCGGTCCTGCGCCAGTCGACGATCTCGGCGTCGGGGAACGCCGCCAGCGCATCGGCCACGAACGGGTGGCGCTTCAGGTCCTCCAGCGCGGCCGCGCGTTCCTTCGCGCGCCGTTCGGCGAAACTCTCCACGCCGGCGGCGGCGTCGGCGCGCACTTCCCAGCGCACGCCCGTCCACTCCGCCAGCCGCCGCGCAAGCCGCGACGGCAGCTCCTCCGGCATCCCCGGCGCGGGCGCGAACGTCAGCACGCCGGGCGTGAGCGCAGCGGGGCGCACGTAGCGCTCCACCGCGATCTGCAGGTCGATGTCGCGATGGGCCTCGATGAGGGCCAGCACATCCTCGAAGGCGTTGATCGTGGGCGTCTCGGGCCGCGCAGGGTCGGGAGATCCTGGCGGGCGTTGCGGCGCACTGGGCATGCCCGGGCCGCCGCGCAGCATGCGCGCGATCTCCTCCGGCGGCGGCAGCGAGGCGGCCGCGCACAGGCGCACCAGCGCCATTTCCGCCGCGGCGATGGGCTCCGGCGCGCGGGCGGTCTCCTCCAGCGCCTTCAGCAGCATCTGCCACAGGCGCGAGAGCGTGGCGGGGGATGTGGCCCCCGCGATGGCGCGCAGACGCTGCGCCCAGTCCTGGCCGCCCACGATGCGCGCCTCGGGCCCCAGCGCCTGCACGCGCGCGGCCTCGTGGGCCATCTCCAGCAGGTCGCGCAGCACGAGCGCGGGATCGGCGCCGCTGTCGTATTGCGCGCGGATTTCAAGCAGCGCGGCCTTCGCGTCGCCCGCCAGCACGGCGTCGAACAGGTCCGCCACGCGCAGCCGGTCGGCGAGGCCCAGCATCTCGCGCACGTCGGCGGCGGACACCGCCGTCGTCCCGCCCTTCTGCACGATGGCCTGGTCCAGCAACGACAGCGCGTCCCGCACGGAGCCCTCCGCCGCGCGCGCCACCAGCGCGAGGCCATCGGGTTCGACGCTCACGTTCTCCTTCGCGCAGATGTTGGCGAGGTGGGCGGCGAGGTCGTCGGGCGCGATGCGCTTCAGGTCGAACCGCTGGCAGCGCGACAGCACCGTCACCGGCACCTTGCGGATCTCCGTCGTGGCGAAGATGAACTTCACGTGCGGGGGCGGTTCTTCCAGCGTCTTCAGGAGGCCGTTGAACGCCTGGTTCGACAGCATGTGCACTTCGTCGATGATGTAGACCTTGGTGCGCGCCGAGACGGGGGCGTAGCGGACGCCTTCCTGCAGCTCGCGGATGTCGCCGATGCCGGTGCGCGAGGCTGCGTCCATCTCGAACACGTCGGGGTGGCGGCTTTCCATGATCTCGCGGCAGTGGATGCCCAGCGGATCGAGCGTCACCGACGGGCCGTCCACCGTGTCGGACTTGTAGTTGAGCGCCCGCGCCAGCAGGCGCGCGGTGGTGGTCTTGCCCACGCCACGCACGCCCGTGAGGATGTAGGCGTGGGGGATGCGGTTCAGCGCGAAGGAATTGGCGATGGTGCGCACCATCGCGTCCTGGCCGATGAGGTCCTCGAAGGTGCGCGGGCGATACTTGCGAGCCAGTACGAGGTAGCCGCCCGCCGGTTTGGCGTCCGGGAAGAGGGCGGGGGCGGAATCATCGCTCATGGGTGCCCCACACCATATAGGCGGCGCCGGGCAGGGCCAAACGGGGCGGGCTGCGCGCCCCCATCCCCCGCTTCGCGGGAACTTCCCCCGTGAACGGGGGAAGGAACGAACCGGCGGTGTTCCTCCCCCGCGTGAGGGGGAGGTGGCCGGCGCAGCCGGACGGAGGGGGCGGGCTCACCGCCCACGCGGCCGGAGCGTGCGCGCTCCGCGCGTTCCGAGGACGCCGTAGCGCCGCCGCCCGCTCAGCGCGCCGGCGGCTTGGCGCCCGGTTCTTCGCGCACGCTGCCGAACTTGACGGACAGGAACTGGATCAGGACCGGGATCAATCCCGCGACGGCGAAGAGCGCCAGGGTCACGTAGGGCTCATGCATCGTCATCTCTCCCGCCGTCTATGTAGCGCAGGATCAACCGCGCAGCCAGATGGATGACGCCGCCGAGGGCGATCAGGAACGCTCGCAACCCCAGCGACCACTCGGCGTCCGGGATCGTGGTGATGTAGGGCCCAAGAATGCCGTAAATGAGCGCCGCTATGGCCACGGCGTTGACGAGGCTCGCCGAGAGCTTCGCTTCCTCCGTCCGCACGGTCCGGCTGACCGGCGGCAGCACCCGCGCAGCCAGCGTGCGCAAATCCATCCCCGGCCCCACCCGACGGCATCGTAACTGTACAGACAGGACGGCGACCCGTGCGCTACCCGTTGCGGCTGCTTCCTTCCGGACCTGACCGGGTTGGCGGGACGCCCGTCCGCCGCCTGCCTGCGGGGCGCATATCGCCCGTCGCGGGGGCGGGCGCAAGGGCGGCGGGGTCTTCGTCGCGACGTCCGAATGCAGCCAGCCGATGGCGCCGCGGGGCGGTAGTGTCCTCCCATCGGAACGGAGGAAGGGCAGGTCATGGGCGGGCTCGGTTGGCGCGGCGCGGTCGCGGCGGGTTTGGTGGCGTTGGCGGCGATGGGCGCAGCGCGCGCGCAGCCGGCGAAGGCGTGGACGCCCGAGACAATCCCCTGGGCCGAGGTCAACGCCGACGGGACGCGCTTTGCGCTGCTGGAGGGCGTGCGGGATGTGGCGGGCGCGCCGTTCTCCTATGCCTTCTTCATCCCCGCCGGCGTGTGGGACGGCCCGCACGCCCACACCGCGGACGCGCGCGTGTTCGTGGCGCGCGGCACGCTTCATCTTGGCTACGGCGACCGGCCGGACCGGAGCATGGCGAAGGCCTACCCCGCCGGGTCATTCCTCATTGTCCCCGCAGGCGCGACCCACTTTGACGGCGCCGACGAAGACACCCTGATCCTGGGCGTGGCGGTGGGGCCGTGGGGAACGCGCTACGTGGACGAGCGCGCGACGCCCTCCGCCGGCGCCCCTCCGCGCTGATCGCCTTTACGCGTCCCGAACCGTCAGACAGGCCAGTCATTCTCGAACACGATCTTGGCGCCGGGATCGTCCATGGCCTCGGCGGCGTCGGAGAAGCGCAGCGTGCGCGTCACCACGTGTTCGGGATGAAAATGGCCGCAGGCCACGTGATCGCACAGCGCCGGCAGCACCGCGCGCGCCTGCACGCGGCCGGTGTGGAAGCTGATCCCCTTGTAGTAGAGCGGAACCATGGGGATCGGCACCATGTTCTCGAAGAACATCGAGATGGCGGTGCACACGCCGTTGGGCGCGGTGGAGAGGAGCGCGAAGCGGAACGCGTCCTGCACGCCGGAGGCCTCCACCGTGATCTCGAACTGCGTCTCCGGCTTGCGGCCTTCGCCCAGCGCCAGCGGCTGCGCCTCCGCGCCCAGCTTCTGGGCCGTGGCGCGGCGTTCGGCGCTGTCGTCGAGGTAGAGCACCCGGCCCGCGCCCAGCGACGCCGCCAGCCCCGCCGCATAGAGCCCCACGCTCTGCGCCAGGCCCCCGATCACCAGCACGGACGCGCCGGGGCGCTCCTTCAGGTGCGGCGCCACCGCGCGCCAGCCGTCTGGCACGTTGTCGGACATGCTGGCGAGCTGCGCCGGCGAAAAGCCCGGCGGGCACGAGATCAGCATGTGGTCCGCGAACGGCACGCGCATGCGTTCCGACAGCGCGCCGCCGTAGCCGGGACGCAGGCCGAACGCGGCGTAGGGCGGGTAGGCCTCGCAGGCATTGGTGAAGCCGCGCTGGCAGGCGACGCAGCGCCCGCAGCTCAGCTGGAACGGCACGATCACCCTGTCGCCCGGCCTGACGCCCGCCTTGTCGCCGGCGTCCACCACCTCCGCCACCGCCTCGTGGCCGAAGGCGAAGGGGCCCTCGAAGCGCGCCACGCCGGTGGCGATGTAGAGGTCGAGGTCGCAGCGCGCGACGTTGAGCGGGCGCACGATGGCGTCGGTGTCGGCCTGAAGGGCGGGGGCGGGCACGTCGTGCCACTCGAACAGGCCGGGGCGGATGAAGGTGAGCTGGCGCATGGGATCTCCTCGCGCGAAGTCTAGCGGGCGACCCCGACGGCGGACGGATGAAAAGAACCGCTGACGGATGAAGTCATCTCATCCGTGGACGCGCGCCCAGCAGGGCCCAGACCAGCGCCAGCAGCACGATGATCGCCCCATGGCGGGCCACCGTGGCGGGCGGGGCGCCCAGCGACTGGGTCAGCACGGCGTCCCCGAGCGGCATCACCACCGCCGCCAGCGCCACGAACCGCAGCGTCCCCACATCCCGCCGCAGCGCGAGCCACCCCACCAGCAAGGCGAGGAACGCGGCGCGGAAGGCGTAGACGAACACGAACCCGGTGTCGGCCGGGTCCGCCAGGGGCGCGCCCAGGGTCGCCGCGAACCCCACCGGGTCAAGCGACGCGCGGGCGGTGTTCACCGCCATGTAGAGCGCCATCGCCCAGGCGAGGACGAGCCCCGTGACCTGGGCGCGGGAGAAGGCTTTCGCCGGCGCGGGGTGGGGCTGTGCGTGGGGTGTGGCGGTCATCGGGCGCTCCTGCGGGACGGCCCGATCCTTCCTCCGCGCCGCACTTGCGCGCCAACGCAATCGGCGCATGATGGATGAAATGGCTTCATCCATCGATCCGCCGCTCGCGGCCCTGCGGGCGTTCCAGGAGGCGGCGCGGGCGCACAGCTTCCTGGAGGCGGCGCGCACGCTGGGGGTCACGCCGTCGGCCGTCAGCCATCGCATCCGCGGCCTTGAGGCGCAGATCGGCGCGCCTTTGTTCGTGCGCCAGACCCGCAGCGTGGCGCTGACCCCGGCGGGGGCGCGCCTGTTCGCCGCCATCGACCCCGCCTTCGCCGCCATCGCCCGCGCGCTGGACCAGGCGCGCGCGGAGGGCGCCGACACCCGGCTCAAGGTCAGCGCGCTGGCCTTCATCACCAACCACTGGCTCATCCCCCGCCTCGCGCGGTTCGAGGCCCGCCATCCGGGGGTGTCCATCGAGATCGAGTCCAGCAACCGGCTGGCGGACTTCGAAGGCGACGGCGTGGACGTGGCGATCCGCAATTCCGCCGCCCCCACCGCGGGGCTGGTGGCGCGCAAGCTCATCGACGTCCGCGCCGAGGTGCTGTGCGCGCCCGCCGTGCAGACGGGCCCGCACCCGCTGCGCACCCCCGCCGACCTCGCCAACCACACGCTGATCCACATCGCGCCGCGCCTGTCGGCGTGGCCGCAATGGCTGACCGCCGCCGGCGTCGCGGACCTGAAGCCCGCCGGCGAGATCGCCTTCGACAACATCCCCGCCGCGCTGGAAGCCGCCGCCGCAAACCGCGGCGTCGCGCTGACCTGGGCCCCGCTGGTGTGGGATTCGCCCGCCGCGGACCGGCTCGCAGCCCCGTTCCCGCCCGTCAAGGCGGCGCCCACGGGCTCGTACTACGTCGTCTCGCGGCGCGCCGACCGCGCCCGCCCGGTGGTGCAGGCGTTCGTGACCTGGATCTGCGGGGAAATGGCCGCCGACCGCCGCCGGCTCGGCCGGCTCGACGCCCAGCGCCGGCATGGCGGCGATCGCGGCGGCGATGGGGGCGAACGGACGTGACCGCCGCGCTTGACGCCACCCGCGGTCGTTCATAGCTCTGGGCCATGGCCATCCGCCCCATCCTCACCGTGCCGGACCCGCGTCTGAAGCTCGTATCCAAGCCCGTCGAGGGCGGGGTGACGGACGCGCACCGCGCGCTCATGGATGACATGCTGGAGACGATGTACGACGCGCCCGGCATCGGGCTGGCGGCGATCCAGGTGGGCGTGCCCCTGCGGATCATCGTGATGGACATCGCGCCGAAGGACAGCCCGCCCCAGCCGCGCTACTTCGTGAACCCGGAGATCCTGTGGGCCTCCGAGGAGTTGAAGAGCTGGGAGGAGGGCTGCCTGTCGGTGCCCGAAATCTTCGACGACGTGGAACGCCCGGCGCGCGTGAAGCTGCGCTACCTCGACTACCACGGCGCCGAGGTGGTGGAGGACGCCGACGGCCTCTTCGCCGTGTGCATCCAGCACGAGATGGACCATCTGGAAGGCGTCGTCTTCCTCGACCATCTCTCGCGGCTGAAGCGCGACAGCGCCATCCGCAAGGTCCGCAAGGCGCAGCGCGTCGACGCGTGACCGGCGTGGCCGACAGGCCCGCCGCCGCCATGACCTGAAGCGCGAACGAAGGGCGCCCGACAATGCGGATCGCGTTCATGGGCTCGCCGGACTTCGCGGTGCCGTCGCTGGCGGCGCTCATCGCGCGGGGCCATGAGATTGCGTGCGTCTATGCGCAACCGCCGCGTCCCGCCGGGCGCGGCCAGCACCTGCGCAAGACGCCGGTGCACGCCTTCGCGGAGGCGCAGGGCATCGCGGTGCGCACGCCCAGATCGCTCAGGAAACCGGAGGAGCAGGCGGCCTTCGCCGCGCTCGGGCTCGATCTCGCGGTCGTCGTCGCCTACGGGCTCATCCTGCCGAAGGCCATCCTCGATGCGCCGAAGCACGGCTGCATCAACCTGCATGGCTCGCTGCTGCCGCGCTGGCGGGGGGCGGCCCCCATCCAGCGCGCGCTGATGGCGGGGGATGCCGTGACGGGCGTGCAGGCCATGCGCATGGAGGAGGGGCTCGACACCGGGCCCGTGATCTTGTCGACCGAAACCGAGATCGAGATCGACGACACCGCCCAGACCCTGCACGACCGGCTGGCGGCCCTCGGCGCGCCGCTACTCGCGGATGCGGTCGATCTCATCGACCAGGGTCGCGCGGTGGAGACGCCGCAGAGCCCCGACGGCGTCACCTACGCCCACAAGATCGATCCCGCGGAAGCCCGCATCGACTGGACGCGCCCCGCGCGCGAGATCGACCGGCAGATCCGCGGTCTCTCGCCCTATCCGGGCGCGTGGTTCGAGATGCCCGGGCCGCAGGGGCCGGTGCGCATCAAGGCGCTGATGTCGCGGCTGGCGGTGGGCGACGGCGCGCCGGGGGCGTTGCTGGACGATCACCTGCGCGTGGCGTGCGGGGACGGCGCGGTGCGCCTGCTGCGCGTCCAGCGCGAGGGCCGCCAGGCGATGGACGCAACGGATTTCCTGCGCGGCGCCGAAGCGCCGGCGGGCATGGTGCTCGGATGAGGGTCCGGCCCATCGTCGCCGCCGACCACGCTGTCGTGGACGGGATCGTGCGCGCGGCGTTCCTCGCCGCCTTCGGGCGCGCCGACGAGCCGGCGCTGGTGGCGCATCTGCGCGCGCTCGACGCGGTGGTGCTGGAGCTGGTGGCGGAGGAGGCGGGCGCCATCGTCGGCCACATCCTGTTCTCCCGCGCGGTGATCGACGCCGGCGGCCGCAAGCATCCCGCGCTCCAGCTGGCGCCCGTGTGCGCCGCGCCTGGCCAGCAGCGACGCGGCGTGGGCGGCGCGCTAATCCGCGCCGGTCTCGACTGGTTGGCCGCGCAGGAGGAGAGCCACGTCTTCGTGCTGGGCGATCCCGCCTACTACGCGCGCTTCGGCTTTTCCGCGGCGGCGGCTGAGCCCTACGCGTCGCCATGGCCCGGGCCGCATTTCATGCTCCGGCGTCTGCACGACGCGGGCCCCGACGGCGGCCGGCTGATCGTCTCGCCGGCGTTCGGCTGATGCCGCGCTACAAGCTCACCATCGAGTACGACGGCGGCCCCTTCGCGGGCTGGCAGCGGGTGGCCACGGGCGCCAGCGTGCAGGGCGCGCTGGAGGCGGCGGCAGCGCAGCTGTGCGGCGAGCGGCGCGACGTGGTGGGCGCGGGGCGCACGGATGCGGGCGTCCACGCGTTCGCGCAGGTGGCGCACGTGGACCTGCCGAAGCCGCTCCCGGGCGATGTGGTGGCCAATGCGCTCAACGCGCACCTGCGCCCGCACCCGGTCAGCGTGCTGCGCGCGGAGCCCGCGGCGGAGGATTTCCACGCCCGCTTCGACGCCGTGCGCCGGGTGTACCGCTACCGCATCCTCAACCGCCGCGCCGACGCCGCGCTGGACCGCGGCCGCGTGTGGCGCGTGGGCAGGGACCTCGACGCCGAAGCGATGGACGCCGCCGCGCAGGCGCTCATCGGCCAGCACGACTTCACTACCTTCCGCGACAGCCAGTGCCAGGCGAAGAGCCCGGTGAAGACCCTGGACGTCGCCCGCGTGATGCGCCTCGGCGAAGAGATCGAGCTGGCGTTCGAGGCGCGTTCCTTCCTGCACCGGCAGGTGCGCTCCATGACGGGCACGCTGGCGGAGGTGGGCATGGGCAAGCTGCGCGTGCGCGACGTGGCGGCGGCGCTGGCGGCGCGGGATCGTGCGCGGTGCGGCCCCGTGGCGCCAGCGGAGGGCCTCTATCTGGTGCGGGTGGACTACGCCGCGAAGTAGCGGTTGAGCGTCGCCTCGTAGACGCCCGCCAGCGCCCGCACGTCGTCCACGCGCACGCGCTCGTCGACCATGTGCGCGGTGGCGTTCTGGAGGCCCAGCTCCGCGACGGGGCAGTAGTCCTTGATGAAGCGCGCGTCCGAGGTGCCCCCGGTGGTGGACAGCTTCGGCGCACGCCCCGTGGCGTCGGCCACGGCGGCGCACACCAGATCGGTGAACGGGCCGGGCGCGGTGAAGAACGGCTCGGCGCCCACGCGCGCGTCCACGGTCACCGTGGCCCCGCGGGCGTAGCGCACGGTGCGCTCCCGGCATTCCTCGATCCACGCCAGCAGCGCCTCGCCGGTGTGGTTGGTGTTGAAGCGGATGTTGAACTTCGCCGTCGCGCGCGCGGGGATGACGTTGTGGGCGCCGTTGCCGACGTCGATGGTGGTGATCTCCAGGTTGGTGGCGTCGAAGCCCGGGGCGCCGCCGTCGAAGATGCGGTGGCGCAGGTGGTGGGCGAAATCGAGCAGCACGCCCACCGGATTGATGGCGAGCTTGGGATAGGCCACGTGGCCCTGGCGGCCCTCCACGGTGACGACCGCGTTCAGGCTGCCGCGGCGTCCGTTCTTCACGGTGTCGCCGAGCAGGTCGACGCTGGTGGGCTCGCCCACGACGCAGTGGTCGATCTTCTCGCCGTCCTGCGCCAGCGCCTCCAGCATGCGGCGCGTGCCGTTGATGGCGGGGCCTTCCTCGTCCAGCGTGATGAGGAAGCTGATGGAGCCGGGCGGGGGGCCTGCGCCCTCCAGCCGGCGGGCGACGGCCGCCACCATGGCGGCGATGGCGCTTTTCATGTCCGCCGCGCCGCGTCCGTAGAGCCAGCCGTCGCGGATCTCAGCGCCGAACGGATCGACGCTCCAAGCCGCCTCGTCGCCCACGGGAACCACGTCGAGATGGCCTGCGAAGCAGAAGTTGGGGGCCGCGTCGCCGAGTCGCGCGTAGAGGTTGTCCACGTCGCCGAAGCGGCGGCGCACCACGCGAAAGCCCATCCGCTCCAGCGGCTCGATCAGCACCGCGAGCACGTCGTCGTCGTGCGGGGTGATGCTGCGGCGGCGCATCAGCGCCTGGGCGAGCGGCAGGGGATCGGTCAGCGGCATGACACGGACTTAAGCGCTCGGCCGCGCCGTTGAAAGCGCCAACAGGGCCGCACGGTGTCATCGTCGCGCGCTTGCGCGGCGAAGGCGCGTGGGTATGGTCGCGCGCCCGTCGAAAGAGCGGGACCATCGAGGGAGACAGCCCATGAAAAATCTGGTCGCCACCGCGGCAGTCGCCGCCGCCCTGTTCGCCGCCGGACCGGCGCTTGCGGACGTCACCGCCGAGACGTTCGCCGCCAACACGGTGGTCGCCACCGCCCCCGACGGCACGAAGCTGAAGTTCAATTTCAATCCTGGCGGCGCCTACACGATGACCGCCGGCGCGCAGGCCGTGACCGGCACGTGGGCTGTGGAGAATGGCCAGTTCTGCCTGACGCCGGCCGGCGGCGAGAAAAGCTGCTCGCCCCACGTGGCCGACCGCAAGGTGGGCGATGCCTGGACGGTGACGGGCGCCGACGGCGTCACCTACGCCGTGAAGGTCGAGCCCGGCCGCTGACGCGTGCGGGGCCGGGGCCGCAGCGGTCCCGGCCCTACTCGCGCAGCAGGTCGTTGATGGATGTCTTGGAGCGCGTCTGGGCGTCCACGCGCTTGACGATCACCGCGCAGTAGAGCGAGGGGCCGCCGTGGGGGTCGGGCAGGGCCCCCGGAACCACCACCGCAAAGGGCGGCACCTCGCCGCGCGTCACGGCGCCCGTGGCGCGATCGACGATCTTGGTGGACGCGCCCAGGTACACCCCCATCGACAGCACCGCGCCCTGGCGCACGATCACGCCTTCGGCCACCTCCGAGCGCGCGCCGATGAAGCAGTCGTCCTCGATGATCACCGGGTTGGCCTGCAACGGCTCCAGCACGCCGCCGATGCCGACGCCGCCGGAGATGTGCACGCGCGCGCCGATCTGCGCGCAGCTGCCCACGGTTGCCCAGGTGTCCACCATCGTCGCCTCGCCGACGTACGCGCCGATGTTCACGAACGAGGGCATCAGCACCACGTTGCGCGCGATGTGCGCGCCGCGCCGCGCCACGGCGCCGGGAACCATGCGGAAGCCCGCCGTGCGGAAGCGGTCGTCGTCCCAGCCGTCGGTCTTGAGCGGGACCTTGTCCCACGCCCCGTCCATCGCCCGGTTGTCCGACAGGCGGAACGAGAGCAGCACCGCCTTCTTCAGCCACTGGTGCACGGTCCAGGCGCCGTCGTCGCCGCGGGTGGCCACGCGGGCGGCGCCGCTGTCGAGCAGGTCGAGCGCGGCCATGACGGCGTCGCGCGCGGGGCCGTGGGTGGCGGGGGTGAGGGTGTCGCGCGTCTCCCACGCGGCGTCGATGGCGGCGGCGAGATCGGTGGCGTGGGCGGTGCTCATGCCTGCTGGCTAGGCGCGGTCCCCACGCCCGTCAATGCGGCCCCCGTCGTCGCGGGCCCGGTCACGGCGTCGCGAAGAAACGCGTGCAGGCTGGCTGCTGCGTAGTCGGCGGTGTCGCTCGGGGTCGCGTTCGGCCCCACCAGCACGGTGGCGAAGCCCAGCGCCTTGGCGGCCGCGAGGTTTCGCGGATGGTCCTCGAACATCACCGCGCGCGCCGGCGAAAAGCCGCACAGCGCCGCCATCTGCGTGAACGCCGCCGGTTCCGGCTTGGGGATCCAGTCCACGTCCTCCAGCGCCACGATGCGTTCGAACACGCCGCCGAGGCCCAGGTGATCGACGATGGCGTGGGCGTAGGCGCGGGCGCCGTTGGAGAACACGATGCGACGGCCCGGCAGCGCGCCTATCAGGGCGGCGAGGTCGGGGTCCGGCAGGACGGCGTCGAACGAGACCGCGTGCACGTCCGCCATGAACGCGGCGGGATCGACGCCGTGGTGGCGCTGCATGCCCACCACCGTGGCGCCGTAGAGGTGGTAGTAGCGCTCCTGCAGCGCCATGGCCTCGTCGCGCGGCGCCCCGGTCACGCGCTGGACGTAGGCGGTCATCCGGTCGCCGATGGCGAGGAAGATCGCGTGGTCGGCCGGGTAGAGCGTGTTGTCGAGATCGAACACGAAGACGTCGCGGCCGGGGAACAGGTTCACCGCGGCGGTTCCTGAGAGGCCGCGGGCGGCGGGCCGGGGACCTGGACGCCCGCCTTCGGCGCCGGTGCGCCTGCGCCGACCCGCGCGCCTGGCAGGGTCAGCGTCGTGCGGTCGTTGGTCTTGGTCGCGACGCCGGGTGGCCGCGGCGCGCGCGGCGGGATGACCTGTCCCGCGTCGTCGCCGGCGGCCGCGGCGCCGGCGCTGGCGGGGGCGCGGCCGCGGGCGAAGCCGGTGCCGGGGATCGGGGCGTCCGCCGTGGCGCGCGGCGTCACGCTGCGCTGCGGGCGCGCGCCGGCGGGCAGGAAGTCCCCCTCGGCGAACTCCACCACAAGGCCCTCGCGGCCATCGCTGGAGATCGCGGTGAACAGCGTCTCGTCGTAGTAGCGGTCCGCGCAGCGTTCGCGCCCGATGATCGCGAACTTGGTGGGGCTGGTGCAGAACGTCTCGCCCGCGGCGGCGAGGTACCGCTCGCCCTGCGGACTCTCCAGCGCGGCGTGCACGAAATAGACGGTCTGGAGCAGGGGGTCGTCCACGGCGCGCGCGCACCCGCCGGGCCCGAGCGGCCACCAGCCGCGGCTTTCCCAGCCCTCGCCGCGCCGGCGCGCCACCGCCGACCAGATCCGTCCGGAGGTGCGGTTGCACAGCGTCAGGCCGATGGCGGCCGCGCGCCGGCGCGCGGCGTTCTCCAGCGCGTCGATCACCTGGTCCTCGGTGGCGGTCGCGGGCAGCTTCGCCTCGGCGCGGAAGCGCTGGATGGCGTCGGCGGCGCGGCGCGGATCGGAGCGGCCGGAGGCGGTGCGCGCGTCGTAGCCGGCGTCCTCCAAAAGGCGCTGGAAACCCTGGCTGCGCGCGCCGTAGAGCGTGTAGGGCGAGGCCTCGGCGAAGCTGGTGCGCCAGCTGTCGCGCTTGTTGATCTGGACGCGCCGGAACGTGCGCTCCTCCAGGCCCATCTGCTCGCACGACGGCGGGTTCTGCACCGCGAAGGAGGCGGTGGGATCGATGCACAGGCGCGCGTCCCCGCCCCACTGGCGCCGGCCGCCCCGGTGGGCGGGAGAGGTGCGGGCGTAGACGTAGTGCACCCCGCGCACCAGAGGCCCGGGCGCGGCGATCGCACACTGGCCGGGCCTGAGCCGGATCCAGCCCTGGACGACCACGGTGCGGTCGTCGGGCCGCCCGGTGGCGGCCTCCAGGATGTAGCTTGTCTGGTTGCACAGCTGCCAGCCGCTGACGGCGGCCTTGGGCGCGGGCTTCTGCTGGGCGCCGGATTCGCCGCCCGCAAGCGCCAGCGCCGCCGCCACGGCGCCGATCACCGCACGCCAGCGGCGCGGTTCAGCGGATGAGCGTGCCGGCGCCATGATCGGTGAACAGCTCCATCAGCAGCACGTGGGGCTGGCGCCCGTCGAGGACGACCGCCGCCTCCACGCCCGCGTCCAGCGCCGCGACGCAGGTTTCCAGCTTGGGAATCATGCCGCCCGACGCGACGCCGTCTTCGATCAGCTTCTTGGCGTCATTGCGGCTCATTTCGCGGATCAGGCGCCGGTCGGCGTCGAGGACGCCGGCCACGTCCGTGAGCAGCAGGAACCGCTTGGCGCCCAGCGCGCCGGCGATGGCGCCGGCGGCGGTGTCGGCGTTGATGTTGTAGGTGGCGCCGTCGGCGGCGACGCCGATGGGGGCGATGACGGGGATGTAATCGTCCGGCGCGTTGATCAGCGCCTCGATCAGCTTGGGATCGATGGCGGTGGGCTCACCCACGAAGCCGAGATCCAGCGCCTGCTCGATGTGGGAGTCCGGATCCTTGCGCGTGCGGTTGACCTTCTCGCAGGTGATCAGGCGCGCGTCCTTGCCGGAGAGCCCCACGCCGCGCACGTCGGCCTCGGCGCCCGCCATGGTGATGAGGTGGGAGAGTTCCTTGTTCACCGCCCCGGAAAGGACCATCTCGGCCACTTCCATCGTCTGCGCGTCGGTCACGCGCAGGCCGTCCACGAACGCGGAGGCGACGCCCGCCTTGTCCAGCATGCGGCTGATCTGCGGGCCCCCGCCGTGCACCACCACGGGATGGATGCCCACCAGCTTCAGCAGCACCACGTCGGCGGCGAATTTCTTCGCCGTCTCCATGTCCCCCATGGCGTGGCCGCCGTATTTGATCACCACCGTCTCGCGGTCGTAGATCTGGATGAACGGCAGCGCCTCGGCCAGCGTCTTCGCGGTGGCGAAGCCGTTGCTGGCGAGCGCGGCGGCGGGATCGGTCGGCGGTTTCGTCACCGCCGCCGTGTAGGGCGCCCGCGGGCGCGGTGGAAGGGGGCTGTGATCACGGCTGCAGCGGCGGCGGCGGATCGGCGTGGCGCCGCGGGCGGCCGATGGCGAGGAACGCCAACGCCCCCAAAACGAACGCGCCGGCGGCGGCGATCACGGCGAGGTCGTAGTCGCCCGTCCAGTCGTGGCTGCGCCCGATCAGCAGCACGCCGAGGAACGTGCCCATGTAGCCGATCATCAGGATCGCGCCGAAGATCGCGCCGTAGCAGCGCATGCCGAACACGCGCGCGATGAACCAGGCCAACACGTCGGTCTCCGCGCCCTG
>JANRIM010000031.1:0-15976 GCA_033764865.1 Hyphomonadaceae bacterium | reverse complement strand
CTGTCTCGACAGCAGACTCAGCGAAATTGAATTCTCCGTGAAGATGCGGAGTTCCCGTGGCTAGACGGAAAGACCCTGTGAACCTTTACTGCAGCTTCGCAGTGGCGTTATCGACGGTTTGTGTAGAATAGGTGGGAGGCTTTGAACCTTGGGCGCCAGCTTGAGGGGAGCCGCCGTTGAAATACCACCCTAATTTTCGGTGACGTCTAACCGCGACCCCTGAACCGGGGTCCGGGACCCTGCGTGGCGGGCAGTTTGACTGGGGCGGTCGCCTCCTAAAGAGTAACGGAGGCGCGCGATGGTAGGCTCAAGCCGGTCGGACATCGGCTGTTGAGTGCAATGGCATAAGCCTGCCTGACTGCGAGACTGACGAGTCGAGCAGAGACGAAAGTCGGTCATAGTGATCCGGTGATCCCGTGTGTGGAGGGTCATCGCTCAACGGATAAAAGGTACTCCGGGGATAACAGGCTGATGACGCCCAAGCGTCCATAGCGACGGCGTCGTTTGGCACCTCGATGTCGGCTCATCACATCCTGGGGCTGGAGAAGGTCCCAAGGGTATGGCTGTTCGCCATTTAAAGTGGTACGTGAGCTGGGTTCAGAACGTCGTGAGACAGTTTGGTCCCTATCTACCATGGGTGTTGGAAACTTGAGAGGATCTGTCCCTAGTACGAGAGGACCGGGATGGACGCACCTCTGGTGCACCTGTCGTGGCGCCAGCCGCGCAGCAGGGTAGCTATGTGCGGACGGAATAAACGCTGAAAGCATCTAAGCGTGAAATCCCCCTCAAAACGAGGTTTCCCTTGAGAGCCGTGCGAGACCAGCACGTTGATAGGACGGGTGTGGAAGGGCCGCGAGGTCTGAAGCTAACCGTTACTAATCGCTCGATAGGCTTGAATTCGCAGCGCTCCATGCATGGTAGAGACGACGTTCCCCGCCGTGGATATTTGCTCGAACTGTATTCCGATCACGATGACATGCGGGCCGCGCCGAGCTGGTGGCTATGCCGGGGGGTCCCCACCCGATCCCATCCCGAACTCGGTCGTTAAGCCCCCCAGGGTCGATGGTACTACGTCTTAAGGCGTGGGAGAGTAGATCGCTGCCGGCTCTGCGCGGCCCGTATCGTCACCGTGTCGAACCCTCTTTCCTTGAGCAGGATTCCGGTGACTGACGCGGGGTGGAGCAGCCCGGTAGCTCGTCAGGCTCATAACCTGAAGGTCGTAGGTTCAAATCCTGCCCCCGCACCCATCCGGAAAAAGCACAGCCCCGCGCGCAAGCGCGGGGCTGTTTGCGTTCCGACATGCGCGGCCTCCGCGAAATTTGGCGCCGTCAGGCCTCCGCACACTGCATCCACGTCAAGGGCCGCGATCGGGCCAGAACCAGCGCGCGCAGCGCGGGGCGCTGCGTGCGCCAGAAATCTCCGTGACGTTGGAGAATGACGCCGCCCGGACAACCATGCCGCGCCCCGTGATCTATCGGCTTGCCCTCCGGTCGCGACGCGCCACCATTACGTGCGTTTCGATGAACCGGCTCCCGAGATCAAGTTCGACCGTGAGCGCGCAAGGCGCGCGGGCTTATGGCGAACAGCCTGTCCAGCCGCCACCGCGCGCCCTGTACCCCGATGAACGCTACGAACGCGCATGAAGGCGAGGGGGTTTGATCGGCCCGGCGCGGATCAGCGCCCCGCACCGCCCGCGGAACCGGTCACCCCAGCGGCGGGTATCGGTCGAAGGCGGGCAGGGCCTGCGCGTCCTCCATCCAGGGCAACCGTTCCGCAGTCTGGATGTGCACCTGCGCGGGCAGGGCGGCGGGATCGTCGAGGGTGGCGGTCTGGATGTCGATGATGCCGGGCAGATTGACGGCGTTGAGATAGAACAGGCCCGTCCCGCAGGCGCCGCAGAACTGCCGCCGGCCATCGGCCGAGGACGCGTAGGTCACCGGCGCCCCCTTCACGACGTTCACGGCGTCCACGGGGAACGCAGCCCACCCCACCATCGGCGCGCCCGCGCTGCGGCGGCAGTCTGCGCAGTGGCACAGTGCGTGGTGCATCGCCTCGCCATGGGCCTCGTAGCGGATCGCGCCGCAGTGACAGCCGCCGGTGCGCATCATGGTCGTCTCCCTTGTCACAGCCGGCGCCGAAACAGGGCGTGGAGCCGTGTCCAGTGCCGTTCGGCCGCCGCCTTGTGGTATTGCGGGCGCTGGGGAAACGCAAAGCCGTGCTGCGTCCCCGGGTAAACTTCCACCTCCCCAAGCACGCCGTGGGCGGCGAAGTCCGCCGCCAGCGCCTGCACCATCTCCGGCGGCGCGAACGCGTCGGTCTCTGCGCAGGCGGCGTAGATCTCGGCCCTGGCTTTTCGCGCCGAGAGGTGGGGGCTCGCCTCGGCGTCGGTCACCAGCGCCACGCCATAAAGCGACGCCGCCGCCGAGATCCGGTCGGGGAAGGCCGCGGCCGCGCTGACGGCGTACTGGCCGCTCATGCAATACCCCATGGTTCCCATGGGGCCGGGCTTGGCGGCTGGATCGGCGTCGATGTGCGCGATGAAGGCCTCTGTGTCCGACATGATCATCGGGATCGTCAGGTCGTTCATCAACCCGATCATGCGCGTCAGCCACGGCGAGCCCGGCGCGCGGTCCGGGGGACCCAGCTCAAGCACGCCGGCGCGGTAGTAGAGGTTCGGCAGCATCACATAGTAGCCCGCGCTCGCGAGCCTGCGGGCCATGTCGCGCAGCTCCTCGCGGATCGCCGGCGCGTCCATGTAGAACAGCACGGCGGGGTGGGGGCCGTGGCGGTCGGGATGGGCGATGAACGTGGTGCAGGCCCCGTCCCGCGTCGCGATGTCGATGGTGGTCTCGATCATGGGCGCCTCCCTGCGGCGCACGCTCGCACGCGGGCCAGGCGATGTCACCGCGCCTCAGGTCTCGCGCACGGTCACCGAGATCGGGAAGTGATCGGCGAAGCCGTCCTGGTTGATGTTCTTTGCGGGGTTTCCCTTGGGGAGGCCGAAGCGGATCGGGCCCTCGTTCTTGCTGGTGGAGACCATGGCGGGAAAGGCCTCGATGCGTGCGGTCTCGTCCAGCACGCGCAGGCGTCCCGGCCCCGCCAGCAAGCCGCGGGAGACGAGAATCTGGTCGAAGATGTTGGCGTCTCCCTGGAAGTAGAGCGTGCCGTACAGCGTGCGCGCTGCGCCGGCGCGGTCGGTGGCGGCCTGGGTCAGGTAGCGCCAGGCGAGGTTGTAGAACCGCGCCGATTGCGCCCGCTCCACGTCGTCGCGCTCGCGGGTGGCGTTGGCGTGCATGCGCAGGGACAGATCGTGCGGATCGTCGTTGAAGTCGCCCAGCGCGATGACCGCCACGTCCGCGCCCTTCTCCTCGCGGATGCGTTCATGCCAGTAACCGAGCGTCTCGCCGGCGGTGGCGCGAAAGCCCGCGCTGTCGGACGGCGGCCCGCCGCTGCGCGAGGGCCAGTGGTTTGACAGCGCCACGAGCTCCGCGCCGCCCTCGAGGGTGAACGTGGCCTGGGTGATGTCGCGCGTACCCGTGCGGCGCATGACGAAGTGGGAGAAGATCTTGTCGGGGTCCACGCTCATGCGCTGCGCATCGTAGAGAAACGCGGTGTCGATGCCGCGCTGTTCGCGGGCGGCGTCCACGTGCACGGTGGCGTACTGGCGTGCGGGCAGGGCGGCGTTCAGCACCGCGCACAGTTCCTCCAGCACGAACACGTTCTCGATCTCGCAGACGCCCAGGAGATCGGGTCCGGCGCCCCCTGCCATCGATTGCACCACGGCGGCGAGCTGGGTGAGCTTGCGCTGGAAAAGGGGCAGCGTCCAACCCGCCAGATCGGCGGCCACGGCCTGCGCCAACCACGCCGGCCGGTCGGGATGTCCCTCCGGGGCGAACAGGTTCTCCATGTTCCAGAACGCGATCGTGTAGTCCTGCGCCATCTCCGCCTCCCGGTCTCCGCAGTCAGGCTACCGCAGGGCCGGGGGGCGATCTTTGGGCAAGGTCGCGCCGTCGGAAATTTAAGGCGCTGTGCGCGCGATCAGGAGCGGCCGCGGATCTGCGCCGCTTCGCGCTGTTCTTTCACCGACAGGGGCGGCGGGCCGCCGCCGAATGCGCGATAGACCTGGATGGCGGCGCTGGCCTGGGCCTGTTCTGCGCTGATGCGCGAGACGCGGGCGTCCAGCAGCTGCTGTTCGGCGCGGATACGGTCGGAGAGGCTGGCGATGCCTGCGCCATAGGAGGCGCGGACGCCGCGGGCGGTGGTCTCCGCCGCCGCTTCCGCCGCCCGCGCGGACTTCAGGCGCACTTCCCCTTGCCGCAGCGACGTCAGCGCCAGCGACGCTTCGCTCACCGCCGTGTTGACGGTGGACTGGTAGCTCACCAGCGACTGGTCGAGTTCGGCGCTGCGCTCACGCGACGCCGCGAACCGGCGGCCCCAGTCGAACAGCGGAATGGAGATGGTGGGCGCGGCGGACACCTGCGCCAGCCGTTCCGGCACAGCGGAGCCGATGATGTTGTCGGTGACGTCGAGGCCGCCCGTCAGGCGCAATTGCGGCAGCAGGTCCTGGCGTGCGATACCCAGCCGTGCGGCCGCCACGACGGTCTCCGCTTCCGCGCGCGCCACGTCCGGACGCAGGCGCAGGAGATCGGCCGGCGCCGCCGGCGCAGCGATCGCCAGCGCGTAGGCGGGCACCGCCCCCGGCGCCTGGAGCACGGCGCGAAGATCCTCCGGCTCCGTCCCCGGCGCACGCCCGCGCAGCGTGGCCAGCGTCGCGGCCGCGCGGCGTGCGGCGATGACGGCGTCGGGCGTCTGGGACCGGGTGGCTTCGGCGAGGCGTCGGGCGTCGGCGGCGTCGGCGGGCGATGAAAATCCGGCATCCGCGCCGATCTGCACAATGCCGGCCAGCTGTTCTGCGAGGGCCGCCCCTTCCTCCAGCGCGGCGAGCCGCTGCTGGCCGGCGCGATACTCAACGTAGGCTTGCGCGATGTCGGCGGCGAGCGCCGCGCGCGCGCCGCGCAAGTCCTCCACCGCTGCGCGCGTGTTGGCGCGCGAACCGATGGCGGAGGCCTCCAGCCGCCCCCACAGCGGAATTTCCCAGACCACCTGCGGGCCGTAGCTGCCGATGAACTGTTCGCGCTCGGTGGTCAGGGCGCCGCTGCCGCCGCCCGTGACGAACGACTGGAAGGAGCCCGTCAGGTCCGGCCCGTCCACCACGCGGGTGTAGGAGCCGGACGCCTGTCCCGTGAACTGCGGCAGGAAATCGGACGCGGTCCGCGACGAGAGCGCCCGCGCCGCCCGTAATCTCAACGCCGCCAGCCGCGCGCTCGGCCCTTCAGCCAGCCCTTCGGCGACCATGCGGTCGAGCGTGGGGTCCTCGAAGCCTTTCCACCAGTCGGTCAGCGCCTGGGGATCGGCCTTGATCTCGGCATCCTCCCAGCCCGTGGGCAACGGCGGCGCCTCGGCCTTGCGGTCCGGCATTGTTCCGCAGCCGGCGGCCAACGCCGCGCTGGCGCAAGCCGCCGTTAACCATAAACGCCTCATGGTCATCGCCAGTCCCTCTGTGGGCCCGGCCGTGCAGGCGCCCGCCCCGCCCGCCGCCGCCAGCCCGCACTCGTGCGTCCTTGACATGATGGAACGTTCTTAACATTTAAAGAACGAACATTCGCTTTATATGCGTTGCAGCATCCCGGGCGCAATACGCCGGCGATGGAGGGGGCAGACCAGACCATGGCCCGATCGGCCGATCCCGTGCTCGCCCAGCGCCGCCGCCGCCAGATCCTGGATGCGGCCATCTCGTGCTTTCGCCGCCGCGGCTTCCACCAGACGTCGATGCAGGAAATCTGCGCGGAGGCGCAGCTCAGCGCCGGCGCGCTCTATCGCTATTTCCCCGCCAAGGCCGACATCATCGCCGCCATCGCGGAGGAAGACTGGGTCGGCAAGGAGGCGTTGTTCAACG
Organism: Hyphomonadaceae bacterium; assembly: GCA_033764865.1. GTDB lineage: Bacteria > Pseudomonadota > Alphaproteobacteria > Caulobacterales > Aquidulcibacteraceae > VFBF01. Next base: position 10,020 of record JANRIM010000031.1, on the reverse strand, counting down.
CCATCGCGCGCGGCCCCGACGTGATCGGGGCGCTGTGCGTGCTGGCGGAGCATGCGCTTGAGCAATGCGGCGGGGAATCCTCTCTGGCCGCCGACGTGATCGCCGAGGTGATGCGCGACCAGAGCCTTTCGCTCCGGTTCGTGGCCCACGACGCGCACGTACGCCGGCGTCTGGCGCTGTCGCTCGCGTCCGCGCAACGGCGCGGGCACGTGGCGTTCACGCTCACGCCCGATCGTGCGGCGGGCGTGGTGATCCTGATGCTGGACGGCCTCGTGGTGCGCGCGGCCGGTCTTGGCGCGGCGCGCGCGCGGCCGCTCGTGGAAGATTTCCGCGCCGCCCTCGAACTCATCTTCACGCCCTTGCGGCCGCACGGGCTTCGCACGGCCCATCCCGTCACCCAAGAGACCGACGCATGACCGCCCACGATGACGATCACGAAAAGCCCGCGCACACCGAGGAGACGAGCCCGCTGATCGTGTGGGGCGGCGCCGCGGGCATCCTCGCCCTGCTGGCTGGCGTGTTCTTCCTCTCCCACGGCGACGATCACGCCAAGGAGGAAAAGTCAGCCGCCGCTCCCAGCGTCACCGTGATGACGGTGGCGGAACGACCGTTCTCGCAAGATCTCTCTCTGGCGGGCGAGGCGCGCCCGAAAGTGGACGTGCGCGTGTATGCGCCCACCACCGGCGTGCGCGTGACGAAGCTGCTTGTGGACGAGGGGGCCACCGTGCGCGAAGGCCAGCCGCTGGCGAAACTCGACGCCAGTGTGGCCAACGCCCAGATCAGCGCCGCGCAGGCCAGCGTGGCGGAGGCGCAGTCGGCGCAGGTGCGCGCCGCCGACGAATACAAACGCGCCGAGTCGATCCGCGAGTCGGGCGCGCTGTCGGCGGAGGCCATCGCCGCGCGCGCCGCCGCCGCCAAGGCCGCAGACGCGCGCCTAGCGGCCGCGCAGGCGCAGCTCGCCGAAATCAACGCCCGGCTGCAGGGCGGCTACGTCCGCGCCCCCAACGCCGGCCTCGTGATCGAGCGCACCGCGCAAGTGGGCCAGCTGGTGGACGGGCAGCCGCTGTTCCGCATCGTGGGCGGCAACGCGCTTGAAGTGGGCGTGGAGGTGGGCGAGGCCGACATGCTCGCCATGCGCCCCGGGCAGACGGCGACGTTCCGGCTGGTGGACGGCACCGAGATCACCGGCCGGCTGCGCCGCGTTCCCGCCGCGATCGACAGCGCCACGCGCACCGGCGAGGCCGTGTTCGACCTGCCGCTCCATCCCAAGCTCCGCGCCGGCATGTTCCTGCGCGGGGAGGCCGACCTGCCGGCGCGCAACGTGCTGGCTGCGCCGCAGACGGCGATCACGTTCGAGGATCGCCAGGCGATGGTGTTCGTGGTCGGCGAGAACAACCGCGTGAAGCGCACGCCCGTGACCATCGGCGCACGCGCGGACGGCCTCGTGGCCATCGAAAGCGGCGTGGCGGCGGGGCAGGTCATCGTCGTCGGCGGCGCCGCGTTCCTGCAGGACGGAGACGCGGTGGCGCCCGTGCGGAACGACGCGACGCCCGCGGCCGCGCCGGCGGCCCCAGCGAAGGAATCGTCCCTGCGCGGGCGGTCCGGCGGTTGAGGAACTGATCGATGGCACTCAACATCTCCGCCGGCGCGATCCGCAACCCGATCCCGCCGATCGTCCTGTTTCTGGCGCTGATCTTCGCGGGGCTCACGGCCTATGGCCGCTTGCCGATCAACCAGATTCCCAACATCGAGTTTCCGGTCGTCATCGTTACGGTGACGCAGGCCGGCGCCGCACCGGGCGAGATGGAGACCCAGGTGACGCAGCGCGCCGAGGCCGCGCTCACCGGCGTGCAGGGCGTCAAGCGCATCACGTCGGAAGTCACGCCCGGCCAATCGCGCACCATCGTGGAGCTGCAGAGCGGCACCGACGTCTCGCGCGCGGTGGAGGAGGCGCGTGACGCGATGACCCGCATCCGCGTGGACCTTCCCGCCGATGTGGACGAACCGCGCATCGAGCGTGACGCCGCCGCCGCCGAACCCATCGCCTACATGGCGCTCGAATGGCCCGGCAAGTCGGAGCGTGACATCTCGTGGTTCATCGACAACGAGCTCTCGCGGGAGCTCTTGTCCGTCAACGGGTTGAGTCAGCTGCGCCGTCTGGGCGGGGTGGACCGGGAAGTGCGCGTCGAACTCGATCCCGAAAAACTGGTCGGCCTCGGCATCACGGCCTCGGAAGTCAGCCGGCAGTTGCGATCGCAGAACACCGATCTGCCGGGCGGGCGGGCGCAGGTGGGCGGGCAGGCGCAGTCCATCCGCACGCTGGGCGGGGCGGAGACCGTCCAGGCGCTCGCGGAAAGCCGCGTGGTCGTGCCGGGCGGGCGCTCGGTGCGCCTTGACGAGCTGGGCACGGTGACGGACTCCGAGAGCGAGACCGCCGCGGTCTCCCGCTACAACGGCCAGCCCGTCATCGCCTTCCTCGTGCAGCGCGCCAAGGGCACCAGCGAGGTGGACGTCTACGACGGCATGATCGCCAAGCTGGACGAGGTGAAGAAGGAAAACCCGGGGCTCTCGTTCCGCGTGCTCGGCACGCCGGTGGAATTCATCAAGGGACTGAAGAAATCCAGCGAGGCCGCGCTGATCGAAGGGGCGCTGCTGGCGGTGCTGGTGGTGCTGCTGATCCTGCGCGACTGGCGCGCGACCGTGATCGCAGCGCTGGCCATCCCGCTCGCCATCATACCGACGTTCGCCGTTATCGAGCCGCTGGGCTTCACGCTCAACATGATCACGTTCATCGCCCTCGGCCTTGTGGCGGGGGTGCTTGTCGACGATGCGATCGTCGAGATCGAGAACATCGTGCGGCACATCCGCATGGGGAAGAACGCCTACGACGCCGCCATCGAGGCCGCCGACGAGATTGGCCTCGCGGTGGTGGCGACGTCCGCCACGATCATCGTGGTGTTTGTTCCGGTGAGCTTCATGAGCGGCACCACGGGGCAGTTCTTCAAGGAGTTCGGCATCACGGTGGCGGTGGCGGTGTTCTTCTCGCTGCTGGTGGCGCGCCTGCTCACGCCGATGATGGCGGCGTTCTTCCTGAAAGGCGGCCACGAGGAGCGCCCGCCCGGCCCGCTGATGAAAAACTACATGAAGGCCCTCGGCTGGGCGATCCGGCGCCCGTTCGTGGCGGCGGCCATGGGCCTTGGGGTGTTTATCGTATCGCTCGTGCCCGTTGGGCTTGGCCTGGTGCCGATGACGTTCCTGCCGCGCCTCGACAACGGCTCCATCGCCATGAACGTGGAGTTCGCGCCCGGCACGCCGCTGGCCAGCGCGGACCGCACGCTCTCCCAGATGGCCGACAAGATCCGCACCGTGGAGGAAGTGGAGGGGGTCTATGTCTCGGCCACCGCCGTCGACGGCGGCGTGAGCGAAGGCTCCATCAACGTGCAGCTCGTGCCGCGGGGCGCGCGCAACCGGTCGTCGAACGAAGTGGAGCAAGCGCTGCGCCCGTTGCTGAGCGACACGCCCGACGTGCGCGCCGCCTTCCTGCAGTTCCAGGGCGGCGGTCGCGGCGCCGACATCACGCTGGAGTACGTCGGCGAGAACCCTGACGATCTGCGCGCCGCCGCCGACAGGCTGGTGGCGAAGATGCGCCAGTTTCCGGAACTTGCGGATGTGAAATCGTCCGCCAGCCTCGTGCGTCCTGAAATCCAGATCACCCCGCGCCCCGAGGAGGCGAGCCGCCTCGGCGTGTCCGCCGCCGATCTCGCCACCGCCGTGCGCGTGGCCACAGGCGGCGACATCGACCAGAGCCTCGCGAAATTCACCCTGCCGGACCGGCAGATTCCCATCCGCGTGCTCATGCGCCCTGATTCGCGCGCCGACCTCGACGCCATTTCGGCCCTGCGCGTGCGCACCGCCACCGGCGAGGCGATCCGGCTGGATGCGGTGGCCGACGTGCGCTTCGGCGCGGGCGAGGCCGCAGTGGAGCGGCGCGATCGCCAACGCAAGGTCACGGTGTCGGCCAACGTGGTGCGCGGCGAAGTGGGCGATGCGCTGGAAAAGACGATGGCGCTGCCCGAAGCGTCGCAGCCTCCGGCGGGCGTCACGCTTCTTCCGGCGGGCAATACCGAGGACATGGCCGAGCTGGTCGCCGACTTCGGCAACGCCATGCTGTGGGGAATCCTGCTGATCTACGGCGTTCTGGTGCTGCTGTTCCGGGATTTCTTCCAGCCGTTCACGATCATGACGGCGTTGCCGCTGTCCATCGGCGGCGCGTTCGTCGGGCTCCTTGTGTTCGGGCAGCCGCTGTCGCTGTTCGTGTTCATCGGCTTCATGATGCTGATGGGCATCGTGACCAAGAACTCCATCCTGCTGGTGGATTTCGCCATCGAGCAGCAGCGCCTGGGCGTGAGCCGCAATCAGGCGCTGCTCGCCGCCGGCGCCAAGCGCTCGCGCCCCATCGTCATGACGACGATCGCCATGTCGGCGGGCATGATCCCCGCGGCGGCGGGCTGGGGCGTGGACGGCGCGCTGCGCCAGGGGATGGGCGTGGCCGTGATCGGCGGTCTTGTCCTGTCGACGCTGCTCAGCCTTGTGTTCGTGCCGGCGGTCTATGTCCTGGTCGACCGGTTCGAGCGCGTGGTGAAGCCGTTCTTCGCCCGTCTGTCGACGCGTGAGCCGGCCCCCGAGGCCGGCGGCTACAGGCACCCCGCGGAGTAAACCCATGACGTCGCCCGCAGACATCCTGCGCCAGCCGCTCGCGCTCGGCGCCGAAACCCTGCCGAACCGGCTCGCCAAGGGGGCGATGACGGAAGGCCTCGCAGACTCCCGCGGCCGTCCCACCGCCCGCCATGCCCGTCTCTACGGCGCGTGGGCGCAGGGCGGGGCGGGCTTGCTGATCAGCGGCAACGTCATCATCGACCGCGACCATCTCGAGCGCCCAGGCAACGTCATCCTCGACCGCGCCCCGGACGCGGAGGCGAAGGCGGCGTTCGCTGCGTGGGCGCAAGCCGCGCGCGCGCACGGCGCGGGGTTCTGGATGCAGATCTCGCATGCCGGTCGCCAAACGATGGCGACGGTGAACCCGGCGCCGAAGTCCGCCTCCGACGTGGCGCTGGCGATGCCGGGCAAGCAGTTTGCGAAGCCTTCGCCGCTATCCGAGGCGGAGATCCTCGATCTCGTGCGGCGCTTCGCGCAGGCCGCCGTCCACGCGCGCGAGGCGGGCTTCACCGGCGTGCAGATCCACGCCGCCCACGGCTATCTGCTGTCGCAGTTTCTCTCCCCGCTCGCCAACCGGCGCACCGACGCCTGGGGCGGGCCGCTGGAGAACCGCGCGCGCTTCCTGCTGGAGGCGGTGCGCGCTGTGCGCGCCGCGGTCGGCGGCGATTTCACGCTCTCGGTCAAACTCAACAGCGCCGACTTCCAGCGCGGTGGGTTCGACGGCGGCGAGAGCCTCACCGTGGCGCAGTGGCTCGGCGAGGCCGGCGTCGACGTGCTGGAGATTTCGGGCGGCAGCTATGAGCAGCCGCGGATGATGGGCATGGACGGTCTCCAGAAGCCGGACCTCAAAGGCCTGCCCGCCTCGACGGCCGCGCGCGAAGCCTATTTCCTCGACTTCGCCTCCGAGATGCGCCGGCGCGTGGCGATGCCGTTGATGGTCACCGGCGGGTTCCGGACTGCGGCGGCCATGGCGCGCGCGATCACCGACGACGGTGTGGCGCTCATCGGCCTTGGACGGCCCTTGTGCGTGGACACCGCGGGGCCTGCGGCGTTGCTCGCCGGGGCTGCGGCCCTCGACCGCTCGGAAGATCGCCTCCGCATCGGGCCGGGCCTCCTCGGACCGAAATCCCCGATCGGCCTGATCAAGGCGTTGAACGGCTTCGGCGCCACCTACTGGTACTACCAGCAGCTCCGCCGCATCGCCGACGGTCAAGGCCCCGACCGGGCGCTTGGCGTGTTCAAGGCCTTGCAGCAGGAGCAGGCGGCGCAGGCCGCCTGGCTCGCCTCGCGCGCGTCAGCCTGAGCGCACCTGCGCGGAAATTGCCTCGAGCAGGGCGCTCGATCCCAGCGCGCCGCCGCCGCGCGCGCCGAGCGCCACCTCCGGCGGGCACACCTCGGGGCCTTCGCCAGGCGGCAGCGGCGGCGTGAAGTAGCCCAGTGCGTAAGAGCCCATCGCGTAGCCGATCAGCGCCTGCAATTCGGGATCGAGCGTGCGCGCAATGTCGGGCGGGCAGGAGAGATACTGGTTCTCTTCCTGGCGCAGCCAGCCGAGGGCGTAGGTGATGTTGAGGCCCACGCGATCGGCGTCGCTCACATTGGCGCCGCCGCCGTGAAGCACGGACCCGGTGTAGATCAGCGCCGAGCCGCGCGCCATTTCCGCCCAGGTGATCTCCTCGGCCGTGGGCTCGCGCGTGTCGGGCCAGCGGCTGGAGCCGGGGATGACCTGCGTGGTGCCGTTCTCCTTCGTGAAGTCCGTCAGCGCCCAGATGGTGTTGAGCTGCGGCTCCACGTCTTTCAGGTGCGTCCCCCACGCCCAGCGGTCGCGGTGGATGGGTTGGGCCCCTTGCCCCGGCATGATGCGGATCACTTGTCCAAGATGCAGCTGGTAACGCTCGCAATGGGGCTTCAGGAGCGCGTCGCAGAGCCGGCGCACGCGCGCATCGAGGATCAACGTCCGACACAGCGGTGATCGCGCGACGAGCGCGCCGGTGCGGGTGGTGCGCACGCCGGAGAAGACGTCCTTCCCCGGCTGGGTGGCCTGCACGTACGGATCGAGTTCGGCGCGCACGGCGTCCGTCTGCGCCGCGGTCATCAATCCGCTGAGGATAAGTGCGCCATCGCGCTCGAGCACGGTCATGACGTCGGTCGCAGGCGTATCGGCGGGCAGGGTTTCAAGCGTTGGCATGGGTCCTCTCCTTGTCGGCGGCGTTCATCGGTACGGCGTCCAGAAGCCGCGCGAGGGCGGCGCGCTGGCGCGCCGGCGGCCACTGCTCGGGCTCCAGCGTCGCGCGCGTGCCCACGCCGTCTATCGCCGCGACGATGACGTCCGCGATCTCGAGGGCGGTCGCGGCGGACAGCTGCGGGGCCACCGTCGCAAGGTCGGCGGCCAGCCGGGCGGTGATCTCGGCGTAGTAGGCGCGGTGGCGCGCGCGCAGCGTCTCGTCGGCGATGGCGCGGCCCCAGAACGCGATCCAGACCCGCCATTCACGCTGGCTTTCGGGCGTCGTGGGAAGGTAGGCGGCGGCCATGTCCGGCAGGCCCACGCCAGGCGCGGCGCCGCCGGCCTGCTTGTCCAGGATCCGGCGCACGATCTCGTCCATCGCCGCCAGCAGTACTGCGTCCTTGCCGTCGAAATAGTGGGTGATGGCCCCCGTGGTGACGGCGGCGGCGCGCGCCACGTCCCGGAGTCTTGCGCCGTCGATGCCCGCTGCGTCGATGACCGCAATGGCGGCCCCCGCGATGGCGCGTCTTTGAAGCTCTGGATCGACCTTTTTTGGCATAACAGTGATAATGTAAAAAATCCGACCCCTGTCAAGTCTCGCGCCATCCGCGACTGCTTGACGCACACAATGGCCCGGATCATGCTCACCAGAACCTGAACGCGTCCGGAGAGAGGCGTCAGGGTCGGGAGGAATGTCTGGTGAGCAAATTCCGCATTCTTGGCGAGTGTGCGCTGACGGTGGCGCTGATCGCCGCGAGCCTGATGGTGGGCTTCGGCGCCATGGGCGTGGTGGCGTCCCAGGCCATGGTCGTCGCCAGCGCCGGCTAGGCCGCACGGCGGTTCATCATGGGCAGGCCCCGGTGAATGGGGCCGCTTGCACCGCGGCTTCGGCGCAGTGCAGACTCCGGCCGCAGGCGTCGGCGTTGGTCCGCCGACGCGGCCTGAGAACCACAGCCGGATGTCGAAATCCCGATCACCCCTCGCGACTGCGGACGCCGACGCCGTGGATGGGCGGTTCCTGCGCGCCGAGCGCAGCCGCCAGCAGATCGTGGACGCACTCTTTGCGCTGATCCGCGGCGGGGTGATGAATCCCAGCGCCCTGCAGGTGGCGGAGGCCGCCGGCGTCAGCCTGCGCACGGTGTTTCGCCACTTCGAGGAAATGGACAGCCTGCGCATGGCGATGACCGCGCAGATGGAAGCTGAGATCCGGCCCATCCTGCAGGAGCCGTTCGAGTCCGACGATTGGCGCGGCCGGCTGTCGGAGCTGATCGCGCGGCGCGCCAGGATCTACGAACACGTGATGCCCGTGAAAGTCGCCGCCAGCCTGCGGCGATTTGAGTCCGCCTACCTCATGAAGGATTACGAGCGCTTCCTCGCGCTGGAGCGCGCGGGGCTGAACAGCGTGCTGCCGCGCGCCATCGTGTCTGACGCGGTGCTGTTCGCGGCCATCGAGATGGCGACGAGCTTCCAGGCCTGGCGGCGCATGCGCCAGGACCAGGGCCTCAGCCCGACGGACGCCGAGCGTGTGCTGCGCTTCACCGTGGATGCGCTCATCGCGGAGCGCTGAGGCGCCGGCGCCCCTGGGCTACGCAAAGAGCGCCTCAAGGCCCGTGCCTTCCATCACCGCCGCCGCCACGGCGCGGTCGGCGGGGGAGAGCGCGGCGTGCTCTTCCCGCAGCCATTGCAGACAGCGGGCCTGATACGGAAACGTGGGCTGCGCCCACGGTCGCCCGTCGATCACGGTCTCGAAACTTGGCGCGCCCGTCGCCACAGCCTGCGCGTTGGCGCGCAGGAACGGCGCATAGACACGCCCCACCTCCTCCAGCAGGGGCTCCAGCGCGGCGCGCAGGCCCTCCCGCGGCGTCCAGTCGTTCGCCCGCGGTTCAAGGCCGGAGAGATCCTCCACGCGGTCGATCCATGCGCGGACGCGCGGCGCAATCTGGTCGCACAGGGCGGCCGCCGTCGGCTCCACCACCGCGAGCTGCGTGAGCTGGCCATAGAGGGCGAAGTCCGCCGACGCGGGCCGCGCACCCAAGACGTAGCCCTGCCGCTGGATGACGCCGTCGAGCGCCACGAGGATGCGGAGGTAGCTTTCTTCGATGGTCGGGGCGGTGACGGCATTGGAGCCGACGACATAAAGCCGATCCACCTGGCGTTGCGTGATGAACGCGGCCGCGGCCGCCGCCGCGTCCGGCGCGATCGTGGGCTCGGCCCAATAGATGAGCTGCGGGCCCGCATGCGCGGCGTCGGCGGCGTGCGCCCAACGATAGTGGAACATCGCCTTGGTGAGCCACTCGTCGCCGAAATCCTCCAGCACTGCGTTGAAGAAGGCGAGCACGGGATCGTCCGGCACGGCGGCGCGCGCTGCGTGCGCCTGTTCCAGCCGCCGGATGATCGGCGTGGAGTCCACCATCGCCTCCAGGCCGCCCTCCGGCGTCCGGAAATAGACCGTGGGCAGAAGCTTCACCTTCGGTTCGGGGTATCCCGCGCGGGGGCCGCGGTGGCTGCCCCAGTGGATCGCGTACGGCAGGCGCCGGTACCGCAACAGGGCCAGCATCTTGCGGGTGTAGGGAGAGCCGGGCGCGCCGAGCAACTCGAGCGGCTCAGGGCCTGAAGGTGTCGTCATGGCGGTGATCGCGCCTCCCATCGTCGCCGGCACCCTGCGTGCCGATACCTTGCACCGTCAATCCAGGCGGGGCTTCCCCCACGCCATATATTGGCATAAATAATGCCAATATATGCGGTCAAAGCGCAAAGTGCGCCATGGGAGAGACGCCGATGCAGGTGGTCAACGAAGTATTCCCCAGCCGGCCGGAGCAGGTCGCGGGCCTCATGCAGCCGGGGCCGGCGGGGCCGATCTTCATGGTCAACCTGCTGAAGTTCAAGGAGAAGGCCGTCTATGACGACGGTCGCGCCACCGATCTCAGCGGGCGCGACGCCTACATGATCTACGGGCGCGCCGTGATGGACCTGCTTCCGAAATTCGGCGGCACGGCGGTGTTCGCGGCCGACGTCACGTATCTCTCGCTCGGCCAGGTGGAGGAGCTTTGGGACGAGGTCGCCATCGCCATGTATCCAAACCG
>JANRIM010000023.1:0-10755 GCA_033764865.1 Hyphomonadaceae bacterium | reverse complement strand
CCATGAAAACCCGCATCACCGAACTCTTCGGCATCGAGCACCCGATCATCCAGGGCGGGATGCATTACGTCGGGTTCGCGGAGATGGCGGCGGCGGTGTCGAATGCGGGGGGGCTGGGGATCATCACCGGGTTGACGCTGGGGACGCCGGAAAAGCTCAGCGCCGAGATCGCCAAGTGCCGGTCGATGACCGACAAGCCGTTCGGCGTGAACCTCACCTTCCTGCCGTCGCTCACGCCGCCGGACTATCCCGGCCTCATCAAGGCGATCATCGAGGGCGGCGTGAAGATCGTGGAGACCGCGGGCAACAACCCGCAGAAGTACCTCCCCGCGCTGAAGGACGCCGGCATCAAGGTGATCCACAAGTGCACGTCCGTGCGCCACTCGCTGAAGGCCGAGGCTATCGGCTGCGACGCGGTGAGCGTGGACGGCTTCGAGTGCGGCGGCCACCCGGGCGAGGATGACGTCGGCAACTGGATCCTGCTGCCGCGTGCGGCGGAGGAGCTGAAGATCCCGTTCGTGGCGTCGGGCGGCGTCGGCAACGGCGCGCAACTGGTCGCGGCCCTCGCCATGGGCGCCGACGGCGTCAACATGGGCACGCGCTTCATCGCCACGAAGGAAGCGCCCGTCCATGAGAACGTGAAGCAGGCGATCGTCGCCGCCACCGAACTCGACACGCGCCTCGTCATGCGCCCGCTGCGAAACACCGAGCGGGTGCTCACCAACGCCGCCGTGGAGCGTCTGCTGGAGAAGGAAAAAGCGCTGGGCGCCGCCATCAAGTTCGAGGACATCATCGGCGAGGTCGCCGGCGTCTATCCGAAGGTGATGACGGAAGGGGACATGGAGGCCGGGGCCTGGTCGTGCGGCATGGTCGTCGGCCTCATCCACGACATCCCCACCTGCAAGGAGCTGATCGACCGGATCATGCGTGACGCCGAAGACATCATCCGGGGGCGACTGGCGCGCTTCGCATAGCGCAACGGGCCGCAGCGGCCGTCCGCCGGAGGGTTGGAGCTGGCGGCGGCGCGCACTAGGGTCCGGCCATGACCGAGACGCCTCTCACCGGTGCGGCGGACGCCGCCGGCCCTCAACGTGACGGCCCCCAACGTGACGGCCCGAACGACCGCGAAGGCGGTTCCGACGCCGGGCCGTTGGGCATGCCCTCGGCGCGGGCCTACTACGCGCGCGCACGCGGGCTTCTCCTGACGCCGGCGGCAGAGTGGCGCATCATCGCCGAAGAGCGTCCCAGCACGCGACAGCTGTTCCTGCTTTGGGTGCTGCCGCTGACGGCGTTCTTTTTCGTTGCGCCTCAACTGGGCTCGATCGCGTTCCCGGAAGTCATCAACGGCCGCGCCGTCGCGCCGTCCGTGGCGCGCGCGCTGTACACCATCGTGATCGGCACGGCGTTCATGGCCGCGGGCGTGTGGTTTCTGGCCTGGGCCATCGATTACTTCGCCAAGACCTTCGACGCAGAGCGGAACGCGGACCAGGCGATGAAGCTGGCGGCGTATTCCGGCGCCGGGCTTTGGCTGTCCGGTGTCTTCGGTCTCGTCCCGCCGCTGATGCTGCTGGGCGTCGTGGGGCTTGTGTCCATCTACACGCTCTACCGCGGCCTGCCTGTGCTGATGCGCGCGCCGGAGGACAAGGCGGTGGCGTATACGGCCTCGGTGATCGCCACGGCGGCGGTGGCGGGGGTCGTGCTTATGACGCTCTCGGGCTGCCTGTCCATGCTGGGCGGATCGGCGGTGCGCACGCCCACGCAGGCGGCGGCGGTGGCGGCGGTGGCCGCTCCGGCCCCCGCGCCCGCGGCCGTCTTCGATCCCGCTGCGCCCTTGGACGGTGAGAAGCTTCGCCGCCTGTTGCCGGACGCCATTCCCGGCGGCTGGGTGCGGGCGGGCGTAACGCGCAACAATGGCGGCGCGCTCGGTTTCACCGGGCCCACCGTTGAGGCGGTCTACGAGAACGGCGGGCGGCGCCTTGTTCTGCGGGTGATCGATCTCGGCGTCGGGCGCGCCGCCGCGGCCATCGCCAGCCTGCGCGCCATCCAGCCCGCCTATGCGGATCCGGAAGGGGCTGTGTTCCATGGCGAGACCGGCGGTCGCTACACGTTCGAGTCGGTGGATCGCGCCGCCGGCGTCAGCCGGTGGCTTACCGTGGTCGGCGATCGGATCGCCGTGTCCGCCGAAGGATCCGGCGGCGTGACGCCGGCGCAACTGGCGGAAGCGCTGGCGCTGGTGGACATGGTGCGCGTCGAACAGATCGCGAAGGGCTTGTGACGGCCATGACGTTTCTCGGCAACCCCAACACGTTCGCAGACTATCCGCTCGACAAGGCGGGCTTTCGCCGGCGCGACGCCGCGTGGCTCTCCGAGGCCCTGACGAACGACGCGGCCCAGCTTGCGATCTTCCATCACATGCAGCCCTTTTGCGAGGAGGCCGGCGTGCTCTGGCTTTCCGGCCATGCCCGCGACGCCGTCTGCGGCCCGGATGCGCTGACGATCTTCCTCGGCGTGGATGACGAAGGCCGGCCCTACTTCGCGGCCGACTTCAGGGGCGATCTGGACAGCGCGCCCATCGCCGGGCTCGGCGCGTTCGAGGACATGCGCACGGCGGCCGCGCGGCTTCCCGCACGCGACAGCGCAATCCTCGGCTGCGCGAAGGCGCTCTACGAATGGCATGCCCGGCACACGCATTGCGCCAACTGCGGCGCGCCGTCGGCGGTGGCGGACGGGGGATGGAAGCGCGTCTGCGCCGGCTGCAGCAGCGAGCATTTTCCGCGCGTCGATCCCGTCGTGATCATGCTTCCGGTGCTCAGCGACGGGGTGCGCGGCGATCGCTGCTGCCTGGGACGCCAGCGGCGGTTTCCCCGCGGCATGTATTCGGCGCTCGCCGGATTTATCGAGCCTGGGGAGAGCATGGAGGAGGCGTGCGCACGTGAGGTGCTTGAGGAGGTGGGCCTCACCGTCACCGCCGTGCGCTATCACTCCACGCAGCCGTGGCCGTTTCCCTCGTCGCTGATGATCGGCCTTATTTGCACGGTGGCCGACGACGCGCTGACGCTGGACAAGGACGAAATCGACGAAGCCATCTGGCTCACCCGCGAGGAGGCGCGGGCGGCGATCTCCGGCGGTGTGACGCTGCCTTCGGGCGTGCGCGCGTTTGCCCCGCCCCCGCTCGCCATCGCGCACCAGATCGTGAAGGCGTGGGTGGAGGAGGGCTGACTATTTCGGCCGCGCGGCGACGACGTCGATTTCCACCAATGCGCCGGGAGCGGGCAGGGCGACGACCTGGAGCGTGGTGCGCGCAGGTTTGTTGGGTTGGGCCGCCGTGCCGAAGTGTTGGCCGAAGGACGCGTTGAGTCCCGCAAAGTCCATCCCGCCCCCGATCCGCGGATCGCCCACGAGGAACACACGGACCGACACGACGTCCGCGAAGGTGAGGCCTTCGGCTTCCAGCGCCGTCTTCAGTCGGTCCAGCACCGAGGCCGTTTGGGTCTTGGTGTCGCCGTAGGAATCCGGCGTGTTCGGCGGCGCTTGGGGGTTCGCGACCGCGGGCAGCATGCCGGAGAGGAAGACGATGTCCGATCCCGCAGGCACGCGCACGGAGGTGGCGATGGGAATCGTGCCGCCGGGATTGACGGTGCGCGTGATGGCGGGCGGCGTGACCGTGGCGCAGCCGGCGGTCGCAAACGCAAGCGCTGGGATCAGGAACGGACGCATGGAGATCTCCTCGGGAATGGCGGCGCCGGCGGAGCGGCGCGGGTGGCGTGGGTGACGATGGCGCTAGACCGGCGCGGCGAGATTGTCGGCATGGGCGCGCGCGGTGATGCTGTCCACCGCGCGGTGGGCCGACAGCGCAGCGCCCTCCTGCCAGCCGGACAGGTGTGAGAGCCAGTCTCCTGCGAGGTAAAGCCGTCCGTCCGGTTCGTTGAGCTTCCGGTAGACCTCGTCGGCGGGATCGAGGCGCGCCCACGGGCCTTCGCTCCACGGCGTGTCGCGCCAGACGATGACGATGGGCTTGCCGAGCAGGTGGCCGCGGCCCGGATGGGCGAGGTCCACCGCGGCGCGCGACGAGGCGATCTGCGCCAATCGCGACTTGGCGCCGAACGCCGCAGCGTCCGCCCCGGCGTTGTAGCACGCGAGCAGGACGCCGGTTTCGCTGTGCAGGCCGGCGGAGGGATACCAAAGAAAACGCGTCTCGTGATCCATGTAGGCCAGGCCGCCATAAATCTCGTCCTCGCGTTCCCAGAAGCGCGGACCCTGCCAGCCGATCTTGCAGGAGTGATCGAGCGCCACGGCGCGCACGGCCTGCGCGTAGGTGGGCGTCAGGTTGCACGGCAGCCGCGCCATCATCGAAGCCGGCAGCGTGGAGATCACGTAGTCCGCCTCGATCGTGCGGGTGTCGCGCCCCTCGCGCCAGACCACGGTCGCCCCATTGGTCCCGCAACGGACGCTGCGCACCTCGCAGCCCGTGCGGACGCGGCCATCCAGCGCGCGCGCGAAGGCCTTAGGGATCTGGTCCATGCCGCCCACGGGCTGGAACATGGTGGGCTGCATGTCGACGGCTTCCTCGAACACGTGCGCGAGGTACATGGACGGCTGCGTCACGTCCGCCAGCGACAGCTTGTCGAGCGGAACGCCCGCCTGTGCGGCCGCGCCGGGCAGGACCTTGTAGCCCGAGCGGTCCGTGGCCACGAACGCGTCGCCGTCCTTCAGGTCACCGTATAGCCGAAGGAAGTCGAGCATCTGCTTGCGTTCGACGCCCTCCAGATGCGCGTCCAGCGCGCCCTGGTTGGCCATCTTGGCGAGCAGTTCGGCCACGTGGCCGCGCGTGTCGTTGACGACCTGGCGCATGCGCACGCGTTTGCCGTCTCGCCGCACCACGTAGGCGCTGCGGCTGGCGTTGATCTCCACCTCCAGCGGCACGCCCAGTTCCCGGCAATAGCCGAGGATCGTCTTGTGGTGGCTGGGGAGGCGCGCGGGGCCGCAATTGAGATACTGGCCCGGATCGTAGGTGACGTCCTGCGCGGGGCGGGAAAGGCTCTCCACGCGGTCGCCGCCGCGCACCGTCCAGTTGCGTCCGCCCACGCGCGTGCGCGCTTCCAGCACAGTGACGGCGAACCCCGCCTTGTCCAGCTCGTAGGCCGCCACAAGGCCCGCCATGCCGCCGCCGAGGATCGCCACCCTCCGCCCACGCCCCACGGTGGGATCCCGGCGGGGCGCTGCCTGCGCGCTGTCGGGCGACAGGCCAAGCGCGTGGAGCATCGTGAGCGCCGCCCCATAACCGCCGACGGCGGCGGCCCGCATGACGAAATCCCTGCGACGCATCCGCGTTCTCCCGCACCGGCCGCCCCGGCCGGCGTTCTGGCCCCTCATCGGGGTCGAGTGAGCGACCGCAGCGGGCGGGCGGTCAACAGGGCGCCCTTCCCAGGACGAAAGACGCCCGCCGACTGGTCATCGGGCGGGCGCCTTGTGGGCTTGTTGGTGCAGTTCTGGATCGGCGGCGGCGCGGGGCCGGGGTCGCGGGGAGTGGGGCAGGGGCTCGCCGGTCTCCCGCACCGCCGCCGAAGGGATTACTTCCGCAGCACCGTCGGCCAATTGCCGTTGGCGGCCGAGATGAAGCCGGGAATGTTCTTTTCCCACTTGGATTGAACGTTGGCGTCGTAGTTCAGGTAGAGCTTTCCATCGACGATGCGCCAGTGACGGGGGCGGCCGGGCGCGGTGTAGCCCTGTGCGACGGCCCAGGCGCAGTAGCCGCCGTATTGCGGGGCGAACGCGGCGGGATTGGCGGCGAAGCGGTCGCGGTTCGCGGCGCTGGCGAAGCGGTAGGTGGCCCCGTTGTGCGTCGCGGTGAACTGCGGGGAGCCCACGACCGGCGCGCCGGCGAAGTAGGACGTCACGTCATAGCCGCCGACGGCCGCCTGCTGGAACAGCTCCACCGAGACCGGCGGCTTGTCGGCATGGGCGAGGGAGAGCGTGGCGGTGGCGGCGATGCCGGCGACGGCGAGCCCGATCGAGAGCGCCAGCGTGCGGATGCATTTCATGAGGAACATCGGAAGTCTCCTGGAAGGTCTTGAGGATTGCAGTGAGTGGTCGGGTGGTTCAGGCGGCGAGGCGCAGCGCAGGGGCTTTGGCGGCGGCGCCGACGGGGCCGGGGATGAAGGCGCGCCGCAGGTCGCCCAGCAGCGCCGAGAGTTCGTTGCGACGGATCACCAGCAGGGAGCCGGTCAGCGCCCACAGCACGCATGCGGCTGCGAACAGGCCGCCACCGTCGTTGTTGGGATCGATGCCCAACGGCGTGAAGAGGTGGAAGCTCACGGCCCCGCTCATCACGGCGAAGCCGATGGCCGCGCCCACACTGTGCAGACGCTTCAGGCCGGGCACGAGACCGACCAGCAGCAGCGCGGAGGCGAACAACTCCGCCGTGCCGATGGTGTACTGGCTGAAGAGCCCGGTGTGGGCGAACAGCCCCGGCGCGCCGAGCGACGCCGCCCAGGCGTCGAGCCGGCCGAAGATTTCCTGCGTCTCCGGCGCGTCCGTGAACTTGAACCGGAGGCTGTCGAGGAAGACGGCCGAGCCGAAGAGGGAAACGCCCACGGGGAAGTATTTCTGGAGGGTTTTGAGCATCGTCGTCGTCCTGCGTTGTGTCTGCAAGGAAGTTCGGCGATGGGGGTCTGGTGGTTACGCCAGGCGCGCCAGATCAGCGCGGCGCCGCGCACGGCATGGCGAAGGATCGCGTATCGCGCTGACGACCCGCGCGCCGGATGGCGCGGCGTCGGCGCCGCGATCGCGACGGATGCATTTCAAGGTTGAAGGGTCTGGCGTCGACGGGACATGGCGCCTTGCGGCGGCGCCCACGGCAAGTTGTCACCAGCGCAGCAGGCGCGCACCCGCGAAAGCGCCAAGAACTGCGCAGAGCGCGATCGCCACGGAGTACCACGTCACCACCCACGCCACGGAATCCACCGGGCAGTACATGGCGTACACCATGGCGCCGACTCCGCCGGAAACAGCGCCGAGCGCCGCGCCCGAGGCGCGCAGGTCCGTCGGCGCGAGGTCGCGCAGCAGGCGTGCGAGCAACAGCGCGGTGGGCGCCGCCAGCAGCGGGATGATCGCCACGCACCAGGGAAAGGCCCCGGCCATCCAGAGCTTGAAGCGCTCCGTCGGATCACCGCCCATCAGCGCCACCGCCACAAGGCCGACGCTCAGCGCCACGAACCCGCCCACCGCCGCCAGGCGCCAGCCCAGCGGCCGGCCGGGCTTGGCCAGTTGCAGCAACACGGGCAGCGCCACGCTGGCGGCGAGCGCGGCGAACATCGCCTTCATCATCACCGGCATGCGCGCGGCGCCGATATCGGGGCGCATGCCGAAAATCGTGATCAGCAGGAAGAGCCCCACGGCGAGCCCCAGCGCCAGCGCCACCACGACGCGGCGCGAGGCCGGCGGCGTCGGAGGCGGCGCCGTATCGCGGGCGAGGGCGTCGATGAGATCGTCGGTCTTCATGATTCGGTATCCGCCATCAGGCGCATCAGCGTCTTCAGTCCGCGATGCGCAGACACCTTCACGTCGGATTCCGACAGGTTGAGGCGCGCAGCGGCGTCCTTGACGCTGACGCCGTCGAGCTTCACGAGCTGGATGGCGTCGCGCTGCTTCTTCGGCAAGGCGTCGAGCAGGCGCATGACGTCGCGCTTGGCGTCTGCCGCTTCGTCCTGCGCCGCGGTGAACAACTCGGGCGCATCGTCTAGGGGGATGTGGTCGCCGCCGCGTCGCTGGCCGCGGCGCCAGTGGTCGATCATGCGGTAGCGCGCGATGGCGTAGATCCATGCGGTCACGGGATAGGCGGGGTCGTAGGAGTCCCGCCGCGTGTGGATGGCGATGAGCGTTTCCTGCACGAGATCTTCCGCATCCTCCGGCGCGCCGCGCAGGCGGGCCCGGTAGTATGCCCGCAGGCTGCGTGCGACGGCGGCCAGCAGCGCCCTGTGGGCGGCGGCGTCGCCGGCGAGACCCGCCAGCATCAGCCGTTTCAGTTCTGCTTCCGCTTCGACCACGCGCCCGCTCCCTGCCAAACCATACGCTATCGCCGGCCCCTGGTTACGGGGGCCGGATTACGGGGGCCGGGTTACGGGGGCCGGCGGGCGGGTCTCAGGCCGCGCCCATCCCTGCCGGGGGGCCTAAGCGGCGGACGGAAACGGGCGCGCTGTCGCCGTTCAGTCGCGCACGCCCCGCCGGAACGGCGCGGCCTTGTACACGCCCAGCACCTTGAGCTCCGTGGAGAAGAACTGCAGCTCCTCCAGCGCAAGGCGCACATTGCGGTCGGACGGGTGGCCGTCCACGTCGGCGTAGAATTGCGTGGCGGTGAACGTGCCGTCCACCTGGTAGCTCTCCAGCTTGGTCATGTTCACGCCGTTCGTGGCGAAACCGCCCATGGCCTTGTAGAGCGCAGCGGGCACGTTGCGCACCTTGAACACGAAACTCGTCACGCAGGGGCCGTCCTCGGGCTCGGCGTCGTCTGGCTGGGGCGCCAACACGATGAACCGCGTGGTGTTGTGCTGGGCGTCGGCCACGTCGGCCCGCAGGATGTCGAGGCCATAGATTTCCGCCGCCAGCGCCGACGCCAGCGCGCCATCCTCCGGGTTGCCCAGCTGCGCAATCTCGCGCGCTGCGCCGGCCGTATCGGCGCTGGTGACGGGCGTGAGGCCAAGCGCGCGCAGCGTGCGACGGCACTGGCCCAGCGCCTGGATGTGGCTGTGCACGCGGCGGAGCCCCGCCAGCGTCGCGCCCCTGGGCGCCATCAGCTGGTGGCGGATGGGGATGAAGTGCTCGCCCACGATGTAGAGCTTGCCGTCCGGCAGCAGGTGGTGGACGTCGGCGACGCGCCCCGCCACCGAGTTCTCGATGGGGATCATGGCCAGCGCCGCCTCGCCGTCGCTCACCGCGGCGAACGCGTCGTCGAAGCTGGGGCAGGGCATGGGCTCCATCCCGGGGTACGCCTGCCGGCACGCGATGTGGGAGTTGGCGCCGAGCTCGCCCTGGAAAGAAATCTTCTGCGTCATGAATGGCGTCGTTAGAGCATTCCGGGCGGGGGCGGAATGGTGCGCGCTTGTCAGCAGGCGGGGCCCGGCGGCGGGGTCCAGGTCCCTATCGGCGCCCCGGCGCTCCAGAACATGCGCGGCCCGATCTCCTTCGAGGGCGTCAGCGGTATCCCGTAGGTCACCACGCGTTCCGCAGGCGCCGCCTGACGCGCCACGATGGTGCACATCGAGAATCGCGTGTGCGCGGGATCCGTGGTGTCGAAGCGGCCCGTGGTGACGCTCCAGCCCTCGGCGGCGAGGCGCGTCTTCAGGGCGTCCACCTCCTCCCGGGCCGGGCGGGCGAGGGCGAGGTCCGCGGAGCCTGTGGCCGCGTGTCCAGGGGCGTCCGCGTAGTACGTGCGCACCGTGAGTTCGGCGTCGGCCGGCACAGGCGCCCAATCCGGCCATGGCGATTTCGGACCGATGGTCGTCGCGCGGGCGGCGCCGTCGTGCTCGACGATTCCGCCCGGCGCTGCGCCCGTTTCGCTCTCGATCAGCCACCAGAAGGCGGGCGACGCCAGCAGCACCGGCACAGCGCACGCAAGCAAGATCAGCAACCCGCGAAGGGACATGAGCATCCTCCGGGCCCGCGGCTAGCACATCGTCGTTAAGCCCCCGCCGCAAGGGCGTGGTAAAGGCGCGGTTACGTTGGGTCACACTTGCGGCTACGCGGCGGGGCCGCACAATGCACCTAACCCGGAGGGATACGCAGCCATGCCCATCACGAACCGCGTCACCGCCATGCTCGGCGTGAAGTATCCCGTCGTGCAGGCTCCGATGGGCTGGATCGCGCGGGCGCAACTGGCGTCGGCGGTGTCCAACGCGGGCGGCATGGGCATCATCGAGACGTCCTCCGGCCTGCTGGATGAGATCAAGCTCGAGATCGCCAAGATGCGCGATCTCACCGACAAGCCGTTCGGCGTGAACATCGCGCAAGCCTTCGTGCGCGATCCGGGCATCGCCAATTTCGTGATCGACCAGGGCGTGAAGTTCGTCACGACGAGCGCGGGCGATCCCACGAAATTCTGCGCCACGCTGAAGGCCGCGGGCCTCACCGTGTTTCACGTCGTGCCCACCCTGCGGGCGGCGCAGAAGGCGGTGGAGGCGGGTGTCGATGGCCTCGTCGTGGAAGGGGGAGAAGGCGGCGGGTTCAAGAATCCCCAGCCGGTGATGACGATGGTGCTGCTGCCGCTGGTGGCGGAGAAGCTCAACGTCCCCATCATCGCCGCCGGCGGCATCACGTGCGGGCGCACGATGGCGGCGGCGTTCGCGCTCGGCGCGGAAGGCGTGCAGATGGGCACCCGCATGGTCAGCGCTGCGGAAAGCCCGGTGCACCAGAACTGGAAGCAGGCCATCATCGACGCGGAGGAGACCGACACGCTCTTCCTCAACCAGTTCGGCAAGCCCGCGCTGCGCGCGCTGAAGACGAAGCGCACCACGCAGCTCGAACACGATGTCCTGCAGGACGGCTACAGCGGCCCCCCGCCCATGGCCGCGTTCGGCAACGCGCTCGATCTCTACTTTGGCGGCGACATGGAAGCCTCCATCGCACTCTCCGGCCAGGTGGCCGGGCGCATCGAGAGCGTGAAGCCGGTGGCGGAGATCATCGCGGAAACGGTGCGCGAGTTCGAGGAGACGGTGCGCGCGATGGGCAAGCGCTACGGGTGACGCCCCCGACGCACCCGCC